>NZ_LGTE01000009.1 GCF_001263415.1 Thermincola ferriacetica | reverse complement strand
GAAGATGGCGAAGGCCGCCGGGAAGTCCGGCACTCAAGTCAAGTTGAGTGACCGGACGGGAGGCGGCCTGGCTTTTGAGAAATGCAACATGAGCCATCGAGTTCGGGAACGCTGCCTGCCTGGCCAGGTTTTGCAGCACAAAGCTCCTTGGCAGCGGAGAACCCCACCCACCCCTTCCGTGGTCGAAGGAAGGCGCAGCCTCCGAGCAACGCTTGTTTTACCGTACAGCGGCGCGCACAGTGCAGGCGTGCACGGGGCACCGTTGTTTCACCATTACATAGGTATTCTTACCAGCCACCGCTAACCGGCGTTACCGGTTAACCGGTAAGTAATAAGCCGGGTTAAGGGGCCGCCCGCCGGCCAGCACTTCAAAATGCGTATGCGGACCCGTTGACCGACCTGTGTTGCCTACCAGAGCAATAACCTGTCCCTTTTCCACTACTTCGCCTTCACTGACAAGGACTTTAGAAGCGTGGGCGTATAGGGTTCTCAGGCCATCGCCATGGTCAACAATAACGGCATTGCCGTAAGTTCCTCTTTCCCCGGCAAATACAACTACCCCTTCCTGCACACAGTAAATAGGGGTCCCCTCCGGGGCGGCAATGTCCAATCCTTCATGCATACGTCCGTCCCGCATTCCATACATGCTGCTAACCTCGCCGTTGACAGGCCATAAATCAAAACTCCATACTTTCCGCATGGGCGAAATACTGATCGCCACCCTTTCCGGAGGTATGGGTATGGCTATTTTCTGCCCAGCCATCAATTGGCGCGGGTCGGTCATTTCATTTTCCCGCATGATTATCTGGTAATCTATGTGGTAATTCCGAGCAATACGCCATATGGTTTCGCCTTCCTGCACTTCGTGGGTTATGAGTTGGCCGAGCGGTATTTTTAAAACCTGCCCTTCTATTAGCCTGGCTTCCGGGTCCAGGCCGTTTATGCCGGCCAGTAATTCTCTGTCTATATCTCTTTGCGCTGCTAAATCCCATAAAGTGTCCCCGGGCTGCACCACGTATAACATGGTTTGATCAGCAATTGACGATCCCGCCCGCGGCACGCCAAAGGCCGGACAAGTTGACGACAATATAATACCTATGCATATTAAAATTCGTATACTTTTCTTAGCTGTTTTATTCATGTAAGCTACCTCCTTTTGAGGAACCTTTTTCTATTCTAGCCATGAAAATCGGTATGTATACAAAAATTTTACGGCTGATAAGAGAGGCCGCTGTAGTAACTTGAGCCGCTGTAACGGTGGGACCGGCCTATTGGAAGGGTGGGTGAAGAGTTGGTGAAGGGTGGGTGGGGTTCGCAGGCTACCGTTAAGGAGCGACTGCGCCCGCAAAACCGCAGCCAGGCAGGCAGGGGGTTCCCGCATGTTTGAAGATGGCGAAGGGCGCTGTGCTAAGGAAAAAACTGCCGCTGTGGAAGTAAAACAACCGTTGCTCCGAGGTTACGGGCGGAGACAGTGTAAAACTCCGTTCGGTTGAAATCGCTGAACCCGGCCAAATCGCCGTCCATGGCTCGTGGCCGGGTTTCCGGCGTCCATGCCGGAAACAGCGATTTCAAGCCCTCACTGTCGTTAACACTGTCTACCCGCCCTCCACCAAGTCGCAACTTATTGTTTTACCTCTACAGCGGCTATTTGTTTTCTTGGCCAGGTTTTGCAGCACAAAGCTCCTTGGTAGCGGAGAACCCCACCCACCCCTTCCGTGGTTGAAGGAAGGCGTAGCCTCCGAGCAACGCTTGTTTTACCGTACAGCGGCAAATTATTGTTCCGCCCGGCCTTCAAATTTCACATGAGCATGTTTATTCGTAGGCTTTCGAGCGATTTATTTTCACCCCTGTTAACAGATGCCCAAAGGGTAACCGGTTAAATAATTTTACCGCTAGTAACGAAAAAAGTATTGAAACCAAAAAGAGTGAAATTATAAACGAAGTCCTGTAAAAGCTAAAAAGACCTGGGGCATAGTAGCACATGATTGTTGAGAAAAAGTAAATTACCACCAGGTGAATAAAATATATGCCAAAGGAATTATTCCCCATTTGCTCAAGAATGCCTACCGGAAGGCGAAGCTTATCTTTTAACATGTTTAACGATTTAAAGAAAAAAGGAACAGCCGCTAAAGTGTTTAAAAGCACCGATACTCTTAATGACGTCAGCCGTCCTATGTCATAAGGCGGATGCAAGAAGGCCTCTGCAACTACGAGGGCAAGGGTGACCAGATAGAAAATGCCACTGGCCACAAAGTACTTTTCTGCAAACCGTTGGAATGTATCCAAACGGAGTCCCATGCTTAAACCAAGTAAGAAATAAAAATACCATGCCACAAAAGTTTTCCAATAATATTTTACAAACCAGTCAACCAGGTAAATTCCGGTCAGTTTTCTAAAATGGAAAAAGTAGACCATTAACAACAGGTAAGCAAAAAAGGCCATCAATAAAATAACTGTGTGATCCCTGAACTTGCTCAGCCTTTTAATTAAAAACGGGTAAAGCAGGTAAAATTGTACAATTAAAATTACAAAATACAAGTGTACATAATTCCGGCCAAAGAGCAGATTTTTGGTAAATATGAGACCTATTTCCGCCCAGTTTGCAGAAAATGAGTTAAAGTCCATTATTTTCGCATCATTGGGAATCTTCCCAAGGACGGTCAGATAAAAACCGAAGTAAACCACAGACCATATTATATAGGGTATGAACACTTTATTAAATCTTTTTGTGAAAAACCGGGAAAGCTTGATATCACCCGTTTTTCTGTAGTTATAAGCCAAGCCGAAACCGGATATTATCAGGAAAAGCGGCAAACAAAAACGGACGGATTGGTTAAGGACCAAGGCCAACTTAAAGGATAAAAAATCCGCTCGTTCAGCAACCAAGAAATAGGCAGTAACATGTAGCAAAACAATGCCCATAATAGCCAGGCCGCGCATGAGCGCAATCTCTTCGACTTTCTGCTGCATTTAAAAACTTCCTTTCTTTGACACCCGGTTTTACCTTAGTCTGTCTTAAGTCTACCATTAAATTGTCTGTTTTTCCATATCTTTGTTAATGTTTTCCCTTTTTATGCCAACATTTGGTTTTGAAACATTTTAAGGTTACCGTCAGGCCCAGTGAACTGCTCTAACTTAGTTAGAAATAAAAAAAAAGTAACTGCAATTAGACATAGCAAATTGCAGTTACTCTTCGTGTAGTTCTATACGGCTTTAGCCTAACTGACTGCGCGTACAAGCAGTTCCTTGTTGGTTTTCGTTTTCTTCAGGCTTTCGGCCAGTATCTCGATAGCTTCGCCATTTGTAACATTGGCAAAGCTCTTTCTGAAACCCCACATTAATTCCAGTTCCTCTTTGCTCAGCAGCAGGTCTTCTTTACGGGTGCCGGAACGTTTTATGTCTATAGCCGGGAAAATCCTCCGCTCGGCCAATTTCCTGTCCAGAATCAATTCCATATTGCCCGTACCTTTAAATTCCTCAAAAATCACGTCATCCATTCTGCTGCCGGTATCAACCAGGGCCGTGGCCAGTATGGTCAGGCTGCCGCCTTCCTCTATATTTCGCGCAGCGCCAAAAAACCTTTTGGGCTTATGTAAAGCGCTGGGATCCACACCGCCCGATAAAGTACGACCGCTGGGCGGCTCTACCAGGTTATATGCCCTGGCCAGACGGGTAATACTGTCGAGCAGAATCACCACATCCTTTTTATGTTCCACCAACCGTTTAGCCCGCTCCAGTACCATCTCCGATACTTTGACATGGTTTTCGGCAGGTTCATCAAAAGTTGAGCTGACAACTTCACCCCGCACCGATCTCTGCATATCTGTAACTTCTTCCGGCCGCTCGTCAATAAGCAGTACCATTAAATGAATATCCGGATAGTTTTTAGTAATGCTATTGGCAATTTGCTTTAACAAAACGGTTTTACCGGCTTTCGGCGGTGATACGATCAGCCCCCGCTGCCCCTTGCCCAGGGGAGCAATAAGGTCTATAAGGCGGGTAGATAACAAATCGGGACTGGTTTCCAGAGTAATTCTTTCCGTAGGATAAATTGGGGTTAAAGCATCAAAATGCACTCTGTCGCCTGCTGCCTCCGCATCAAAACCGTTTACCGTTTCCACCCTGAGGAGGGCAAAATACCTTTCATTATCCTTCGGCGGCCGCACCTGTCCGCTGATTAAATCACCTGTCATTAAATCAAATCGCCTGATCTGTGATGGGGATACATAGATATCATCCTGGCTGGGCAAATAACCAAAGGGACGAAGAAAACCGTAGCCGTCCGGCAAAATTTCCAGAACTCCTTGCGCAGTTAGAACTTCATCGTTTTTTGTCTTGTGTTTCATTATTTCGAAAATGAGTTCTTTTTTCCTAAGTTTGTAATATCCGGTGATTTCCAGTTCTTTTGCGATTTTATAAAGTTCGACCATTGTCATAGCTTCCAACATAGCTTCGTTCATAGAATACCTCCCAATAGTTGGTAATACCTGTATCATTGCCCCAAGAGGTAAAAATTATACAATATTTAATGAATTTTAGCCTTACGCCTTTGTCTTCCTTGTAAAAAATAATATACGGAAAGGTAAGAAATTAGACCAATAATCATGCCGTTGACAGAACCGGCCAGTAAGTACGGGAAACCATAACTGATTATCTCCCCAAAAATCCTGTGCAACAAAGAATTTCCTTGTGGCGCAGTAATCGAAACAGCTTTAAGACTGGGGAGAAGAGCAATCAGTTTCTTAGACATCAATATGTTCAACGTGACAATTCCGGCAAACAGCGGTTTAAATGCTGTAGCCGACATAACGGCTGCCAGGCTGTTCATTCTAAGGAATTTGGCTGCCACAAAGGCTATAAATATACTCACCAGTGGTATGGGAACCACAAAATCCATTGCCAACCCAAGGGCGAAACCCTGAGCAACCCTGGCCGGAGCATCTTTTAACCTAATCATTTTCAGGTAATGATATCTCAAGTACCTCTTTATATTCAACGGATATTTCCTCCCGGTCCATAATCATAAGGTCAAGGGTTTTCACAAAGTTAGTCTGTATCTTTTTATCAACAATTAAGCAAAAAACAACTTGGTTGTCCATTCAAAATACAAATGCTACAGGGAGAAAATTGCCTCGCCAAAAATATCTTCGGAAATACCGGAAGAAATGAGACCTGCTGTAAAAGCGGCGAAAAGAATTGCCAAACGGAAGGTAGGAACAAAATACAAAATACCTATTAGCGAACCAAGCAGACCTCCCCCTAACTCCTTCTATTCTGCTTTAACAGTTAAGAGAAGGCTGTTACTCAATGATTATAACACTTTTAAAAATAGTCAGTCAAGAAAGAACGGATTTTTGAAAAAAAAAACCTGCAGCCATCCTTTCAAATGATGGCTGCAGGGCCGAAAACCATTGCCGGTTTGTATATCATCTGTATATTACCTGCATATTACCTGCGGAAAACAAAAGGTTTCAAATCGAGTCTGTGGATAGCATCAATAAATCTTACGGTACCCGTTACAGAACGCATAACTACTGTATGGGTTCGTCCGCCGTGAGCAAAAAACCTTACACCTTTTAACAGATCTCCGTCAGTAATTCCGGTAGCGGCAAATATCACATCATCAGATTTAACTAAATCATCCATGGTCAGCAATTTATTGATATCATTAATTCCCAATTTCTTGGCCCTTTCAACATCTTCATCATCTTCGGGCCAAAGTCGCCCCTGCATTTCCCCGCCCAGGCATTTCAGGGCCGCAGCTGCTACTACACCTTCCGGAGCCCCCCCAATACCCATCAAAATATCAACCCCGGTACCGGCCATACCTGCCGCAACAGCAGGAGCCACATCGCCATCCTGAATTAACTGAATACGGGCACCGGCTTCACGCACTTCTCGAATAAGCTTATCGTGGCGCGGCCTGTTTAGAATTACCACCGTTAAATCCTCAATGGACTTTCCTAATGCATCAGCCACAGCTTTAAGGTTTTCCTTAACGGGTGCGTCGAGGTTAATTTTACCTTTTGCCTTGGGGCCAACGGCTATTTTATCCATATACATATCAGGCGCATGCAGGAGACCGCCCTTTTCTGCGGCCGCCACAACGGCAATGCTGTTGGGTAGTCCCTTGGCTACGTTATTAGTCCCTTCTACAGGGTCAACGGCAATATCAACAGAGGGGGCGGTTCCATTGCCCACTTTTTCCCCTATATATAACATAGGAGCCTCATCCATCTCTCCCTCTCCGATCACCACTGTCCCATCAATGCAAACGGTATCAAAAACTGCCCGCATAGCGGTTACCGCAGCCTCATCAGCGGCTTCCTTATCCCCTCTGCCCATCCATCTGGCCGCAGCAAGAGCCGCTGCTTCTGTAATTCTAGCAAATTCCAGCGCCAATTCTCTTTCCAAGGTACTCCCCCCCAAAAAAGTATAGCATTAATTTGTTGATGTGTTATACTATATTCATTCTACTAATAAGTTTATGTTCCTGCATCAACTTATTTATTTTTCACCGTCTCCCAGTCAGCAAGGAATTTTTCAATCCCTATGTCCGTCAGGGGATGCTTTGTCATCTGCATAATTACCTTAAAAGGAACCGTCGCTATATGGGCCCCGGCTTTGGCTGCTTCGGTAACATGCATGGGGTGTCGGATGCTGGCAGCAATAATTTCCGTATTAAATCCATAAATATCAAAAATATCCACGATATCCCTGATCAAATCCATGCCGTTCTGACCCACATCATCCAGCCTGCCAACGAAGGGGCTGACATATGTCGCCCCGGCAATGGCCGCCAACAATGCCTGGTTGGCCGAGAAAACCAAAGTCACGTTCGTTTTTATTCCTTTACCTTTGAGAATTTTGGTGGCGGTTAACCCTTCGGAAGTCATAGGGATTTTTACAACTATATTAGGATGAATTTTGGCCAGTTCTTCTGCTTCTTTGACCATACCTTCAGCTTCCAGGCTGATGACTTCTGCGCTGATTGGCCCGTCCACAACTGAGCATATTTCCTCCACCACTTCCTGAAAATTCCGCCCTTCTTTTGCTATCAGCGAAGGGTTTGTGGTGACACCGCTTATAACCCCTAAACGGTTGGCTTTTCGGATTTCTTCCACGTTAGCTGTGTCAATGAATATTTTCAAAGCCTTGCTCCCTCCTTGACTTGTTTCATCAATGTTTATTTTTTAAAAAGAAACGGGTTTTTATTACGAAAACCCGTTCATTGGTCCGGCTAGAAAAACTGTCTGTGCTAGTTTACCTGTGGCATGGTAACTTCTTGGCCAAAGTCTGTCAGGTTCATGACCAAGTCTAAATACGTGACAATTTCCCCTTTGGTACCGGAGAATCCAGCCATTTTCATTTTCGTATAGCTGCCGACTTCCATCCTCGTTATGTAAAAGGTTTGCTTATCTATAAATATCTTGTATGAAACATCAAACTTCATATTACGGTAGGTATTTTTTAATTCTTCTTTCATTTTGGCTTCGTCTATTACTATTCCTTTATCCCCGGCAGGTAATTTCATCTGGTCAACCGTTTCTATAAGTTTATTTTTGTATTTTTCCTGATCTATCCTGGTATGGAGGACATAATAACTTTTCCCTTCTATCACGGCTTCATCGCCGTAACTGAAGATAAGGCCAAATTCCTCCAATTCCTTAAGCACCTGAGTGGGGTCCTGTTTTTGTGCACCGGGTTCGTTGTTTAAATTATCTGGTAGTTCTATATCGATCTTTTGCCAATCCTGGTCCATGACCCTGGTATATACTTCCTTATTATTACGGACATACATTTCTATGGGAATATCCATTTTTATAAACTCATTGGCCGACTTGACTACTTCTTTTAAATACATTTCTGCCGGCGCCTTGAAAGCGCCTTCTAACGTGACCTCGCCCTCCATGGTCTGCCCTAATGTGGTAGTCTTTGTTGTTCCTTTGCCGTTAAACCTGTAACTTTTTACATTCAGCATGGCCTGATTCGATTTTGCGTAAAGTTCTTTGGGCAGCATATTGTCTTTTTTCTCTTCGTGGATAATGCTGACGGTCCGGGTCTGAGCATCCCAATTTACCTGGGCTCCCAGGGTTTCGGATACGAAACGGACAGGAACCATGGCCCGACCGTCTATCGACCTGGCAGGCACTTCTAAATTTCCGCTCCGCTGACCATTGACATATACTTCTTTACTGTCCAGCTTCAATTTTATTTCCTTACCGCTTTTTTGAATCTTAACGGTGCCGGAATCATTTTCCCAAACAATGTTGGCTCCCAAAGCATCGCAGATTGCTCTTAACGGAACCAGTGTCCGTCCCGATTCTATGACCGGTTCCACATCCCCCTGCAGAGGTTTGTTATTGAACTGCAGCCCCACTTCTCCGGCAAAAGCCGGCGAAGCCCCTAAAAAGACAACAAAACATAAAGCAAACACTAATAACAATTTTTTATTAAACACAGTTTTTCCCCCCATTTTTTATTACTTACATAGTAAGTTTTTCATAAACACTGTGAGTTTTTTACATAACCACCCCTTCCGGCCAGTTGATAAGTCCCATAAAAAGCCATTCCTTTTTCCTTGTTACCAATTATACAACTGGTCAGTTAAGAAAAATGTCGAAAAAAATAGACTGCGGCATATTTTCAATAAGTTAGTAAAATAGAGCAGGTTGTCCTGCTCTATTATGCCTTGCCATTACTGCCGAAGACTCTTATCTTTTCCCTGATAATTTCAATTGCCGCCTCTTTAGCAGGCCCCAAAACCTTGCGTGGGTCAATTTCATCCGGATACTTGGCCAATACTTCGCGACATTTATCAACAAATGCTTCCCTGATATTTGTATCTATGTTTACCTTTCTAACCCCTAGTTCGATAGCTGTTTTGATAGCATCATCGGGTACGCCCGATGAACCATGCAGCACAATGGGGATATTCACCAGAGACCTGATTTTTTGCAGCCGTTCAAAGTCCAGCTTGGGTTCGCCCTTGTACCTGCCATGGGCCGTCCCGATGGCGACCGCCAAAGAATCAACACCGGTTTTTTCCACAAAATATTTAGCTTCCTCGGGATCAGTCATAAGGGCTTCCCGGTCTGTCACAGATATATCGTCTTCTGTTCCGCCGATTTTTCCTAACTCCGCCTCGACAGAAACGCCGACGGCTCTTGCCACGGCAAGCACCCGGTTGGTCAGGTCAATGTTCTCTTCCAAAGGTAGCTTGGAACCATCTATCATAACAGAACTGAAACCATGCCTGATACATTGCATTACCTGTTCAAAACTGGTCCCATGATCCAGGTGCAAAGCCACGGGTATGGAAGCCTTCTCGGCGGCAACCCTGGCCATGGCGGTTATGTAATCTATGCCGGCATATTTAATAGCCCCCTGACTTGCTTGCATGATAACCGGCGCCTTTTCAGCCTCTGCCGCGGCAATTATGGCCTGAACTATTTCCATGTTGTTGCAGTTAAATGCGCCGACAGCATATTTCCCTTCCTCTGCTTTCCGCAATAAATCACTAACAGGAACCAGTGACATTAATTGAACAACCCCCTTAAAATATTTAAACTTATGTATTTGTCTTTTCTATTATCTCCAAAAGCTCATATCCAAAACCCGTCAACGGCAATTACCGTTTATTTCTTTTTTTCGGTTTAGGACCGCTGTTTTTACCGGAATTGGAATTGTTATTCTTTATGGAATTAAGAAATTTAAAGCCGTTTTTAACCAATTCAATTTTCTTGATATTTTGGATATTGATTAAATCGTCGTCGGTTTCCGCATAGACTACCGATTCGGCTCCACAATCCTTGCACTGCAGCTCGATACGGTCAGGAAAGATATCAATTTCAATCTGAAAACTGCCGCATTCGCAGTAAAGATACCCCTCTTCAGCAAAATCATGCAGGTAATTTAACACTTCAAACATAACTTCCGGATTGAAGAAATAGTCATCGTATCCCAATTCGTCCACCAGGGTTTCCAGGTTATGTTCATAGTTCTCCGCCACAGCGCGTACTTTTTCATCAGGGCCAAAGAAACCCAACTCCACGTTGGTGTCGGAACAATAAAAGAAATTAACTTGCTCATTCCACAGTTGTCTGGCTCTATAGTAAACCAGGTGGTTTGTTTCACACAAAACACAGGGAATTTGCAGCCAGAATTGTTGCCGGTTTTTCGTCCCGATAATCAGTTTGGGCGCTCCGCAAGTGCAAGAAACCTTTACAGTATTGGTTCCGGCAAAATCGAACCGTGACAGTTTATGAAATTCAAGCTTCCCGCAAGACGGGCAGCGCATTGCAATCACAGTTTCAGTAGCGATAATCATAGAATGACCTCCTCAAGTATTCTTACTTCGCCACTAAACAAAAAATTCCTCTTTTTTGCGCACTATTGATATCCTCTTATTAGCTTTGGCAAGCTTAATGGCAGTTTTATTGTAACTCCTTAATCTAAGATAGGACAGCACGCTAAAAAAAAAGTTTGTCCTTTAAACCGGACAAACTTCCTAACTGGCCTTTTCGCTGTTTTCCACCACTTTTTTTACCATTTCCCGTAATTCGTTAATATCAAAAGGTTTGGTGACATATTCTTTTACTCCCAGATTCATCGCTTCGGAAACTATATCCACTTCGCCATATGCCGTCATCATTATTATATTAGGATTGAAATCTAATTTCTTTATTTCTTTTAATGTTTCCAGGCCGTTCATACCCGGCATCTTCATGTCCATCAAAATTACATCCGGCTTTTTTTGCTTTATTTTATCTATAGCCTCAAGGCCGCTGCCGGCCAGTTCCACATTATAATCATCCTGTCGAAAAGCCTCAAACAGAAGCCGCCTTACACCTATCTGGTCGTCCACAACCAAAAGCTCCACTTTTTTTGTCACCGGTTCCACCTTCTTTCAAGGTCGGGTAGGGTTTTCATTTGTATGAAATAGCTAGATATTGCTATTTATGCATTTATTTCGGTAAGAGCATTGTATTATCCTGCTAATTGCAAAAAAAAACAACGCAAAATATTGCGCTGTTTTTCGACAAATTTTGACCTCCATTTAATACCTTTTTACCCCTACATTATTCCACCTGCATTTAATACATTCAACAGCGGCATCATCAGCCCAAGCCCGGCTATGGAAATAACTATTAATGCTAAAGCTATCAAAAATACGGGCGCCGCAACAACAGCAACTGCCCTACCTGTTGTTAAGGAATGGGCCTCTCTAATGCCAATCACCATAAGCACAGCCCACCAGATAAAGTAAATAAACCCAGCCAAGATTGAAAAAAAGGTCGTCAGAAAAGGTTTGCCACTTACCACTCCGATTACTTGCAACGGTAAAGTCGCCAGCCTTGGCAGTTCTACCAATCCCATCACGCTGAAAATCCCAAGAGCCGAACCCTGACCAGTAAAAAACTCCGCGAATAAACTAAACAACCCTGCCAGCACAACCCAGTTCAAATATGCAAAAACGGCTCCGATAATCGCCAAAAAAGGCAGTATGCCCCCAATAACTTCAGCAAGGTTCGCAGGTAATCCACCTTTCGCCAGCGAATGTGGCGCTAAAATAATGCCGGTGAGCATATTTAGTAATATTACCCCACTAAATACCAGGAAACATTTAAAAACCGGCTTTGCCTTGGCTACTTTACGGAATGTTTCACCAGGCTTAAATAACGTTCCATAAATAAGTTCGGTAAAGGTAATATTTACAGAGGCAGGTACTGTTTCCACAGTCTCATTCATATCTTCCATTTATATTCACCCTCTTACCGTCTTAACAGATCAGGCCATAGCAACATGTATCTGGGCAAATCCCTGGTCTCTGCCGCTTTCAGAATCCCTTCATAATCTCTAATACCAAAGCTTAGCATTGCTTTACCAAAAAAGCTTGCCCATGGATCTTTCGGCTTCAATTCAACCACTTCCGGTTCGCCTTTTATACCGGCCAGTTTGGCAGTTAATCTGACGGCGTCATAATAATTCCCCAGTTCGTCAACCAAGCCCAGTGATTTTGCCTGTCGCCCGGTAAAAACCCGTCCGTCAGCAATTTTTAACACATCTTCTCTTTTCATCCGGCGTCCCTTGGCCACTACATCAACAAATTGGTTAAACATGTCGTCAACCATCGACTGCAATATAACCTTTTCTTCCTGGGTTAACGGCCTGCTTGGACTGCCCATATCCTTGTGGGCGCCGCTTTTTATTGATTGGTCGGCTATCCCTACTTTGTTATATAAGTCAGACATATTCAGGGATTCCATAATAACCCCGATACTCCCGGTAACAGTACCCGGATTGGCCACAATTTTATCACCCTTGGCAGCAATCCAGTATCCTCCCGAAGCGGCTACATCTCCCATAGAGATTACAACTTTTTTCCCGGCTTTGCGGACTTTTTCAACTTCTTCCCCAATTTCCTGGGAAGCGGCAACAGTTCCCCCGGGACTGTTAATTCTGATAATCACCGCCTTCAATGATTTATCCCTGGCGGCCTCCCGCAGTTGTTCCATTATTGATTCTGCGCCGGCGCTAACTTCAAAAAGTCCTCCCGCATCACCACCCGTGATGGGCCCTTCTATGGAAATCAGCCCGATAGCGTTATCGTACTTTGGGCCGGAAATCAGCGGTTTTTCTCCCGGTTCCACAGCCAGGGCAATAACCAGAGATAAAATGCATATGCCCAGAATAATACCAACGACCAGCTTTTTCTGCACTATAAAACCCTCCTTATGGATCATTAAACAATTTATCAAACCCATAATATTAAAATTCCCCGCAACTGAACTAAATATCTTGTATAAATATGTATTTGGTCCGAATTTACGCAAAGAAAGCTCTGGTTATTCCAGAGCTTTGCCCCTTTTTATACTTAAAGCCATCCCCACAAAATCCCTGAACAACGGGTGCGGCCTGTGCGGCCTTGATTTGAATTCGGGATGGAACTGCGTAGCCACAAACCACGGATGATCGTTTAACTCTATCATTTCGACCAGTCTGCCGTCAGGAGAAACGCCGCTTATCATTAAACCTTTGGATATTAACCTGTCTTTAAATTCGTTGTTAAATTCAAATCTGTGTCTGTGGCGTTCATAAATTATCTCATCATTATAGGCCTTAAAAGCCAGGGACTTTTCACTCAATATTTTACATGGATAAAGTCCCAGGCGCATCGTGCCCCCTTTTTCTTCAATATCTTTTTGTTCCGGGAGCAGGTCTATAACCGGATATGGAGTCTTGGGGTCAAACTCGGAACTGTTGGCCTTTTTCAGTCCCAATACGTTACGAGCAAACTCAACCACTGCCAACTGCATACCCAAGCAGATACCCAAAAAGGGAATTTTCTTCGTCCGGGCATAATTAATAGCCGCAATTTTACCTTCTATACCTCTGTCACCAAAACCTCCGGGTACCAAAATCCCGTCAACCCCCGTAAAAAGCTCATCCAGATTCACATTGGACTTTTCTAAATCGACGGAATTTACCCAGCGGATTTCTATAGCCGATTCATGAAATAACCCGGCATGCCTTAAAGCCTCGGCCACACTCATATAGGCATCAGGTAGCTCAACATATTTACCGACCAGGGCAATAGTAGTGGAATATTTCGGATTTTTAATCTTTTCAACTATCCGTTTCCACTCGGTCATGTCAGCCTCGTGGCACTTCAGACCAAGCCGTTCGATAACAATGTCGTCGAGACCTTCCTGTTCCAAAACCAACGGAACTTCGTAAATAGTGGAAGCATCAACGGCCTGGATGACGGCTTCTTTGTCAATATCGCAAAACAAGGCCAGTTTTTCTTCCATTTCCTTTGACAGAGGCATCTCCGACCGGCACACAATAACATCGGGTTGTATGCCTATGCCGCGCAATTCCTTAACACTATGCTGAGTGGGTTTGGTTTTCAACTCTCCGGCCGCCCTCATATAAGGTACCAAAGTGACATGAATGTACATTACATCCTCACGGCCAATATCACTTTTCATCTGCCTAATAGCTTCCAAAAAAGGCAAAGACTCTATATCGCCCACAGTGCCGCCTATTTCGGTAATGACCACATCAGGGTTGCTTTCCTTGACTACCCTGTACAAACGTTCCTTTATTTCGTTTGTAACGTGCGGAATTACCTGTACGGTGCCGCCAAGATAATCGCCTTTGCGTTCTTTGGAAACTACAGACCAGTATATTTTACCGGCAGTCACGTTACTGCTTTTGCTCAAGTTTATGTCAATAAACCGCTCATAATGACCCAAGTCCAGGTCTGTTTCCGCTCCGTCGTCAGTTACAAATACCTCACCGTGCTGATATGGACTCATGGTACCAGGGTCAACATTTATATATGGGTCAAATTTTTGAATAGCTACTTTTAACCCACGGCTTTTCAGCAAGCACCCCAGAGAAGCTGCAGTAATTCCTTTGCCTAGTGAGGAAACCACCCCTCCGGTAACAAAAATAAATTTAGCCATACCGGTTCCTCCTTCTACCTCTTCGTCAAAATGTAGCTTGTCCTTGAACTATCTATAACATTCTATCTTGTTCAATAAATGCCTGTCAAGCAAAATTGCGTGGTGTTTCCACGCAATTTTAATTGTCATAATCGTCATCTAACGATTCGATATGTGTACCTTTGTCCGGCGCCCATTCCCGCAGGCCCCATACACCATGGCCAATATGGACAAATCGCCCATCGAGATTCAGTTCTGTGTGAATTCCGGCTATAATATGTCCCAGGTCTTTTCCTGTCACCGGTTTTACTTCCAACACCTGCTCTATCAATTCCCTGTAATAAAGTGGTTGACCCTTTGCTTTTAAAATAGCGTGGGCTAAATCCACTTCAGACATCTGAGCATGTAAACCAACCGTATTGCCCATATCATCACCTTCCAAACGGCCGCAGCCGGATTAAAGATATGGTGATGATATTCTACCCGGTGGGAACAATTTCCTTCTGAAATTGAAAAAAATTGGCGAAAATTGTAGTAATATCTTACATGCTTTCCGGCGCCGTCAAGCCTAACAAAGCAAGACCTGTCTTTAATACCTGCTGAACAGACTTGACTAAAACTAACCTGGCATCCCGGATGTCTTTGTCTTCGATTATAACCCGGTTACTGTTATAAAAACTGTGGAAAATGCCTGCTAATTCATGCAGGTAGCGAGCCATTCTATGCGGCTCCAGGTTAACAGCCGCTTCCGCCACTTCTGTCGGAAAATCGGCCAGCTTGCGCAATAGTTCCAGTTCCGCAGCTTGCTTCAGGACGGCAGGATTTATGTTTCGGGCCGAAGGAACAGAAATACCGCTTTCCTGTACTTGCCTGAAAATGCTACAAATTCTGGCATGCGCATACTGGATATAATAAACAGGGTTATCATTAGATTTAGACTTGGCCAGGTCCATATCAAAATCCAAATGGCTGTCAGGACTTCTCATAACAAAGAAATATCTGGCCGCATCTTTACCCACTTCCTCCACCAGGTCATCCAGGGTCACAAACTCGCCGCTGCGTTTGGACATCCTGACGATTTCCCCGCCTCGGAACAACCGGACTAACTGCATTATAACAACCTGAAGTTTGTCAGGGTCATATCCCAAAGCCTGCATGGCTCCTTTTAAGCGGTTGACATGTCCATGATGGTCCGCTCCCCAGATATTGATGACCCACTGAAACCCGCGGTCAAACTTGTTTTTATGATAAGCTATGTCCGCTGCAAAATAAGTCGGTGTCCCATTACTGCGAACCACTACTTCATCCTTTTCGTCCCCAAACTCTGTAGCTTTAAACCACAATGCGCCCTCATGCTCGTATATGTAACCTTTTTCCCGCAGTTCATTTAAAACCTGTTCCACCGCGCCGGAATCATGTAGGGTTTGTTCACTGAACCAAACATCGTATTTCACGCCAAAATCTGCCAGAGACTTCCTGATACCGTCCAGTTTTTCATTTAGGGCCTCCTTGACCAGTAATTCCCTTCTTAACCGGGAATCCAAAGAAAGGTATTTATTCCCTTCCCGGTCAATGATTCCCTGCACCGTATCTATAATATCCTGCCCGTGGTATCCGTCTTCCGGAAAAGCCACGTCCCGGCCAAGAAGTTGGAAATACCTCGCCTCCAGCGATTTGCCGAAGTTTTCGATCTGGTTACCGGCATCATTTATATAAAACTCTCTTTGTACGTCGAAACCGGCAGCCGCCAGCAGGCTGGCCATACTGTCGCCCAAAGCGGCCCCCCTGGCATTGCCCATATGTAAAAGCCCGGTAGGGTTGGCGCTGACAAATTCAACCTGGACTTTAAGGCCATTTCCTACGGAACTGTAACCGTATTTAGCTCCCTGGTCCTCTATCTCCGGCAAAACATCATATAACCATTCTGCACTTAGGTAAAAATTAATAAACCCCGGCCCAGCTACTTCTATGTTAACAATGGGCAAATCAGACTTATCAAGTTGTTTGACAATCGCTTCCGCAATTTGCCGCGGCGCCATTCTGGCCTGCCTGGTCAACAACATGGCAATATTGGTGGCAAAATCGCCATGCCCCCTCTCCCTTGGCACCTCTAAAACAAAATCAGGAATTTCTTCAAAGGAGATATCTCCCGCCTCTTTTGCTTTTATAACCGCAATTTTGATTACTTCAATAAGATTATCTTTCAGTCTTTCCAGAACACTTTTCATTTCCGGCCTCCCTGACAGTAATAATCAAAGCATTATCACTTATTTTTTGGTTTTCCACTTCCAATTCATATTCTAGCTTAATACTTCCCCCTGTGTCTGTCAAGTTAACCTCTACCCTGGAAGGCAGCACAGCCACAGACAGACCCCCGTAAGGGGTGATGTAATTTCCCCGATGTTTCAAACCCTCTTCAAAAACCTGTTTTTGTTCCGATGAGCCCATGCGGTTAAGAGTGACCCTGTTTGGCTCCACTTTCAGGGAAGTGGTGGTTCCCGCCATCCCGGTTACTTCCGATTCGTTATAAACAATAAAAAAAGCGCCTTTCTTTTGAAAGAGAGTGCCCGTCGTAAAAAAATCCTGACTGTCTTCTTCCCCATATTCATTGATTTGCTTGGCTTTTACCGTGACCAAAATATCCTTTCGCATTATCCTCGGCCTTTCTTTTTTTTTCAATATTATATTATACCAGAAAGATGTATTTTTTCACAAAAGTTAGATAAATTCAGGGCTGTCTCAATTCATTTTGAGACAGCCCCCCAATACCTTTAGCCTGCCATCCAGCCGGCCTCAAAGGCCTGCTTATTTAATTCAAGGAACCTGGCCGGAACCTTGTTATCTAAAGCCCTGTCCCATACTTCCCTGGGTATGTTCATTTTTTTGGCCAAAACTCCCATCAGGACCACATTAACCGCCTTTTTGTTGCCGCACTTACCGGCAATGTCCAAAGCATCCAGGTCAATTACGTCTTTTACGTGGGCCTTTAATTTTTCTATAATACCTGCCGGATAAGGCTGCAGGCCGAGTAATACAGGTACCGGTTCGATAACCTGCCTGTTAACAATTAGAGTACCTTCTTCTTTCAGGAAATGCACCCATCTCAAGGCTTCAAGCTGCTCAAAAGCCAAAATTATATCAGCCTGCCCTTCGGAAATTATCGGCGCATAAATCTTTTCACCCATGCGTACCTGGGTAACAACACTACCCCCCCGCTGGGCCATCCCATGTATCTCGGAAACCTTTACGTCATATCCCTGCTGCTGGGCAACATCGGCTAAAATTTTGCTGGCCAGGATAGTTCCCTGCCCCCCTACGCCTACTATTAAAATGTTCATTTCTTTAAGCAATGCCTTCACCCTCTTTCCTGATAGCCCCTACATTACAGGTCTGGGCACATAATCCGCACCCCGTGCAAAGAGCGGCATTAACGGAAACCTTTTCAGGGCCGGCCACCAGGGCTGGGCATCCTAATTTCATACACCTTTTGCAGCCGATACACGCACCGGCATCGACCGTTAAGGGTTTGCCACCGGACTTATCCAGCAAAGCGCACGGCCTTTGCGCAATTATTACAGAAGGTTCCGCAGCTTCTGTTTCCTCAGCCAAAATTTTTTGCAGGTTATCCAAATCAAAGGGATCCACTACCTTGATGCGGCGTATCCCCAAGGCCTGCACCAGTTTGGGAATATCTACTGCAAAGGTCTCCTCCTGCTGCAGGGTCTTTCCTGTTCCGGGATGTTCCTGGTGTCCGGTCATGGCAGTGGTCCGGTTATCCAAAATTATAGTAGCAGTGGTCCCTTTATTGTAAGCAATATCCAGTAATCCCGTGATGCCGGAATGCATAAAGGTAGAATCGCCGATAACAGATACTATTTTACTGCGCATTTCCGGATGGGCCTTTTCCATACCCAAGGCGCTGCCGATGCTGGCGCCCATACATATGCAGGCATCCATGGCTTCCAAAGGAGGCAGTGTGCCAAGGGTGTAGCAGCCAATATCGCCCATAACAGTCAGCTTCATTTTATTCAAAACATAAAATACTCCTCGGTGCGGACAGCCGGGGCACATAACAGGAGGCCTGACAGGAATATTATCCTGCAGCGCCCAGGCCTGCGGCTGAGCCAGGAAGGCTTTTTCCACAAAGTCACGGGTTTCTTCCAGGGAATAAAATTTCTCGGCAATTAATTTCGGACTTAACTCGCCAATATTGGAAAACAGGTCTTTGCCCCTGACCTTTAATCCCATAAGAGCAACCTGGTCCTGCAGAAATGGGTCCAACTCCTCTACAACGAAGAGGTGTTTAACCCTGGCGGCAAAGTCCTTAATCAGCTTTTCGGGCAGGGGATAGGTCATGCCCAATTTTAATACGGATACATTGGGCATAACTTCTCTAACGTACTGGTAAGCTGCCCCGCTGGCAATAATGCCCACTCTGGCATCTCTCATCTGAATTTCATTGAAGGGACAACTTTCCGCATATTCTTTAAGCCGGGCCAGGCGTTCCTCCACTATAACGCGCCTTTGCCGGGCATGGGCGGGAATCATGACAAATTTTCCGCTGTCTTTTACATATTCTTTAACGGTAATTTCACCGGGTTCTTTAAGTTCCACCAGGCTTTGGGAATGCGCTATGCGGGTAGTCGTTCTCAGCATGACGGGTGTATCGTATACTTCGCTAACCTTTAAGGCTTCCCCCATCATTTCCTTGCATTCCCCGCTGTCACTGGGCTCAAACATGGGAATTTTGGCAAACCTGGCATAATTACGGTTGTCCTGTTCATTTTGTGAACTGTGCATCCCGGGGTCATCGGCGGAAATTAATACCAATCCCCCGTTTACACCGGTATAAGAAAAAGTAAAAAGCGGGTCGGCCGCCACGTTTACGCCCACATGCTTCATTGTAACAATAACCCTGGCCCCGCCAATAGAAGCTCCGGCGCCGACTTCCATGGCTACTTTTTCATTTGGCGACCACTGGGCTTTGATACCTTCATATTTTGCTATATTTTCCAATATCTCCGTGCTGGGTGTGCCGGGGTATCCCACAGCGACTTTGACTCCGTATTCGTATGCCCCTCGGGCAATTGCTTCGTTCCCTGTCAGTAATGCCCTCATCTTTTCACCTCATGAGAAATTTTTGCCTATTCTTAATCTTTCGAGCGCAGGTCAATAATCCGTTTGGCCTTACCCATAGTCCTTTCAATTGACCGGGATTCCACCAGTTTTACCCTGGCGCTGATGCCCAAAGTTCTGTTCAGCTTGCTCCGTAAAGAACTCTCCAATTCTTCCAGTTCCTTAAATTTGCCGGTAAAGTAATTTTCCGATACTTCCACCAGTACTTCCAAATCGTCCATATAACCTTTCCTGGTTACGATTAACTGATAGTGAGGGGCTACCCCTTCCGTCTCCAATAATACCGTCTCGATTTGTGACGGGTACACATTTACGCCCCGGATAATCAGCATGTCATCGGTCCGGCCCGTCAACTTTTTCATGCGGATAGTTGTCCGGCCGCATTTGCACGGTTCGTTAATAAGCATGGAAATGTCCCTGGTCCGGTACCTGATTATGGGAAAAGCCTCTCTTGTCAGTGAAGTAAAGACCAGTTCCCCCTCTTCACCATATCCCAATACTTCACCTGTTTCAGGGTTAATTATTTCGGGGTAAAAATGGTCTTCGTTGATATGCATTCCTTCACCGCACTCACACTCGCCGGCTACCCCGGGCCCACCAATTTCCGTCAGCCCATAGTTGTCAGTAACCCGTATATGCCAGCGGCGTTCCAGTTCCTTGCGCATGCTTTCCGTACAAGGTTCCGACCCAAATAACCCTACCCGCAGCTTTAACCTCGATGTATCCACACCCATATCTTCAGCAACTTCCGCCATATAAAGCGCATAAGAAGGGGTGGCCACCAAAGCGGTAGTCCCGAAATCCTGCATCATGGTAATTTGCCGTTCTGTGTTCCCCGTAGAGGCAGGAATTATAGTTGCTCCGATTTTTTCCAGACCATAGTGTAATCCAAAACCGCCGGTAAACAAACCGTAACCGAAACAAATCTGGGCAATATCTTCGTCAGTTACGCCGGCCATGGTCGCAATCCGCGCCACCAGGTTAGCCCAGGTACGGATATCACGTTTTGTATATCCCACTACTTTCTGCTTGCCGGTGGTTCCGGATGACGCATGGAGCCGCACAACATCCTTCATGGGAACGGCAAACATCCCAAAAGGGTAGTTTTCGGCCAGGGCCTCTTTGCCGGTAAAAGGCAATTTATGAACATCTTCCAAACGTTTGATATCTTGCGGATGAACCCCGTGTTCATCGAAAAGCGCCTTGTAATAAGGCACTTTTTCATAAGCATAATTAACTGTTGCCTGCAGGCGATCCAACTGGATAGCCTGCAAATCTTCCCTGCTCATGCATTCGTAATGCGGGTCCCAAATCATTAGTTAACCAACTCCTCAGTCCCTTTCGCAAAAGTTAAATCATATTCTTCAACGGCTTTGGTACCAAATACTTTAAGGAGATGGGGTTCCGGAAATTTTTCGCTTACCAGGCTGATAGCAGGTACCACAACAAGCGGTATCAACATAGCCGCCGACCCAATCATAGGGCTAAATTTATTCAGCATTTGCGGGTCGAATTTAAAATAAGCGGAAACACCCAAGGAAACAGCGAACCCCGTCAAGGCGCCGGCCCAGGCTCCGGCCTTGGTAACGCCTTTCCAAAACAGGCCGTACAGATAAGGCGCCAGGAAAGCCCCTGCTACTGTCCCCCATGACAAAGCCATCAGAGTTAGGATTATCTGGGGCTTCATAATGGCTATACCGAGTGAAACGGCTACAAAGACCACACACAACACTCTCATTAATAAGACGGCAGTTCTTTTTGAGATATTGGGAGCGAGCCTGCCCTGTACCAGATCGATGGAGATAGCCGAACTGGAAACCAGAACAAGGGACGCAAGTGTAGACATAGACGCTGACAATACCAGAAGCAGAATGATTGTGACAGCTATTTCCGGCAAGGCATATGTTAAAATTGTGGGTATAACCATATCAAAGTATTTGGGGTCCAACGCCGGGTTAACACCTTTTTCCATTAAAACAGAATTGAATAACCGGGAAACAGCGCCGGTAAAGTACGCTCCGAAAGCAATAATGATGGCAAAGAAAGTAGAGACCCAGGTAGCTGCATTAATTGATTTTTCATCCTTAATGGCGTAAAATTTCTGTACCATCTGAGGAAGTCCCCAAGTGCCAAGGCTGGTCAAAATCACCAGTGAAGCGAGGGGTATTATACCAGGAGGCCCAACGGGTCCGGCCAGTTTCGGGTCTATTGCGGCCAGCCGGGAAACAGCCTCCGCAAAACCGCCTACTTCCGGCGCTCCCGTTATATAATAAAGCAGCATCCCAACACCGAAAATCATTATAATGCCCTGTACCAAATCAGTAAGGGCTACGGCAAAGTATCCGCCCATGGTAAGATAAACGGCTGTGAGCAAGGCTATGGCAATCAAAGCATAATTATAAGGAATATGGAAAACCGTTTCAAAAAGGTAGCTTAACCCCATGTAAACAGAAGCTGTATACGGTACGAGAAAAATAAAAATCAGCAAAGCGGCAAATATTTTAAAATTAGGACTGTCATAGCGTTTTTCCAGAAATTCGGGCATCGTCATAGTATTAAGGCGCAGCGTCATGTCTCTGGTTCTTTTGGCCAATAAACGCCATGCCAGATAGCAGCCTATAATGCTGTTGCCAACAGTCACCCATAATGCCGAAAGCCCAAAGCCCCACCCTACTTTACCAGCATAACCGATGAACAGTACAGCAGAAAAATAGGTTGTTCCGTACGCAAAAGCAGAAAGCCACGGTCCTACCCCCCGACCTCCCAAAAAAAAGTCATTGACAGTTCGGGTCTTTTTCATACTGATAAAACCGCAGCCGAGTAACACCAATACGTAGGCAAGAACTAACGCCAACTTCATATTCTACCATCCTCCCATTCTTCTTTTTTTCATACCTCTATCGGTGTCAGAAGTTTAGACATTATTTATTCAACATTTATGTGAATATTCCTGCAAATTTGGCAAATTTGTTTTAGAAGTTTTTGCCATGTTTATGTAATGTTCTTTAAAAACTTGCCTATTCTTTCGATAGCTTCCGATAGGTTTTCCACGGAAGCAGCATAAGAACACCGGATATGCCCTTCGCCGTTGGCGCCGAACACATCCCCCGGAACCACCGCAACTTTTGCTTCCTTCAACAGCCGCTCGGCAAATTCCGCAGAAGTCAGGCCCGTTTTCTTGATAGAAGGAAAAGCATAAAAAGCCCCTTTCGGTTCAAAACAATCCAGGCCGATTTCCGCAAAACCTTTCAAAACCAGTCGGCGCCGCCGGTCGTAATGCTCAACCATCCTGCGCATCTCTTCTTCACCGTTAGTCAGCGCTTCGAGAGCCGCCATTTGGGCCATGACAGGCGCACAAAGCATGGCATACTGGTGTATTTTGGTCATGGCCGCAATTATTTCATGATGCCCAGCCGCATAACCAATCCGCCACCCGGTCATGGCATAAGCCTTGGAGAAACCGTTTAACAGAATTGTCCGGTCCCGCATGCCGGACAGGGAAGAAAAACAGGTATGGCAACCTTCATAGGTAAGCTTGTCGTAGATCTCATCCGATATAACTATTAAGTCGTGTTTTTCTACAACCTTGGCGATTTCGACCAGTTCTTCCCTGGTGATAGTAGCTCCAGTTGGATTGTTGGGGTAACTGAGGATTAAAACTTTTGTTTTGGGTGTAATCGCATTTTCTATTTGTGCGGCGGTAACCCGAAATTCATTTTCCAGGGTAGTGGGAATGGCTACGGGAACGCCGCCCGCCAGAACGGTCGATGGTGAATAGGATACAAAACAAGGCTCGGGTATGAGTGCTTCGTCGCCGGAGTCCAATACGGCTCTAAGCGCCAGGTCCATAGCTTCACTGACCCCTACCGTGACCAGCACTTCGTTCTTTGGTTCATATTTTACTTTATAGTTTTTGTAAATATCCTGGGCAATAGCCTCCCGCAATTGCGGCAAGCCATAATTGGATGTATACATGGTATAGCCCTTTTCCAATGAATAAATACAGGCTTCCCTGATATGCCAGGGAGTAACAAAATCGGGTTCACCAACTCCCAGTGATATAACCCCGCTCATTTCGGAAACTAAATCGAAAAACCGTCTTATACCAGACGGTGGAATGCTTTTAACCCTGGGTGATAACTTTTGGTTCCAGTTCAAGGTGAAACCACCAACCTTCTGTCTGCTTCCTTGTCCTCAAAAATGACACCCTGTTGCTTGTAAGTTTTCAGCACAAAATGAGTAGCAGTACTTTGGACGTGGTCCAAAGTGGCCAGCTTTGTAGCAACAAAGAGGGCCACCTCTTTCATGGTTTTTCCCTCAATTAAGACTGCCAGGTCAAAGCCGCCGGACATCAAGTAGACGGTTTTTACTTCCGGAAACCGGTAGATACGTTCGGCCACTGTATCAAAGCCTACGCCCCTTTCCGGGGTAACGCGCACCTCGATAAAGGCAGTAACCTTATCATCTGTTACCTTCTCCCAGTTAATGATGGTATGATATTTGACAATTATTTTTTCGTCTTCCAGTTCCTTAATAAGTTTTTCAACCTGTGCCGTTTCAATATTTAACATGGCCGCTATCTGGGCCGGTTGAAGCCGGCTGTTTCCTTGCAATATTTCCAGTATTTGCTTTTTTGTTTCTTCCATAAACCTAACCCCCCAGTAGCAAATAAAATCTAAAATAATTATTTTATCAAAAGCAAAAACCCTCATCCCCAAGGGACGAGAGTTTCACTCACGCGGTACCACCCTAGTTGGCTTGCCCAGCCCACTCTTTGTCCCAGATAACGGTTGGGAATCCGACTGTCTTTACTCCGTTTTTCAAAACAGCAACTCCAGGGTGGCATTCCATATTGCAGCTTTACCGGCTTCCAGCTACCCCGGCTCTCTGGAAAAGCCCGCAATATCTACTATCCCCATCATTGTTTTGTCATTTATAAATTTCTTTGTATTATATCATGCCGTATTTTTTTGTGTCAATAATAACATTATGCCAGAAAAAACTTTGTGGTGCCAGCAAAATAATACAAATTTTATTTACATTTATTTTCTGGTGCGTAAAAGCTCAAAAACAATCCAAATCCCCAGCACGGTAGAAAATATAAATCCGATTGTCCCCAATGCCGGATAACCCAAAAAAAGGGGCCCTTTGCCCGTATGCATAATCAGAGCCGATCCCACAATAAGGGAAGCAATGATCAAGCTGTAGGATATCCGGGAAGAGGATTCATCCAACATTTCATATAACCAGTTCAGGTTGCGATGGTAAAAAGTTATTCTTGTATCACCCCTGGCCAGCGACTGCACTGCCTGGGCCAGGTTCCTGGGCAGGGCAAATAACCCACGGATGGCCTCCGATAACTGACGGTAAAATTGCCCTGTATTAAAATCAGGCTGCAGAGCATCTCTTAAATGGGAAAGAGCCAGAGGCTGCAGGATTTCTGTTAGGTCCAGGTGCGGAGCCAGTTTCCGGGCCATACTTTCCGTAATCATAACAACTTTACCCAAAATAAACATGTTGTCAGGCATTTTTATACCATGTTGCAGGGATATTTTTAACATGCCGTAAATCAATTGACCAAGTTCCATGCCACCGGTAGTAACACCGTTGGCCCGTTCAACAAGTTCAGCCACGTCTTCATAAAAATGCTGGTCATTAATGCGCCTGGTTACATTTCCCGTATCTTTGATGATTTCCATGACGGCATATATGTCCCGGTCATCCAATGCCAGAATAAGCTGGGATATCTGGTTTCTGAGCTTGGCATCAAGGCGGCCCGTTATACCAAAGTCAAGCATAATAACCTTACCGCTAGCATCAAACATGGCATTTCCCGGGTGCGGGTCTCCGTGAAATATCCCTTTGGTCAATAGCGGTTCAAATACGGCCCCGATCAGGTTCCTCGCCGCCCGTTCCCTGGTCCCGATGTTCTTTGTTACCTTCAGGAATTCTTCAACACGCATTCCCTGAAGAAATTCCATGGTAATGACCCGTTCGCTGGTATATTCCCAGAAAACTTTCGGTACAGACACTTCTTCATCATCGGCAAACTGCCTGAAAAAGCAATCGGTGTTAAGTCCTTCAATGTTATAATCAATCTCTTTAGTTATCTGCCTTTCAAAAACATCGATTATTTCTTCAACATCACATACCTTTCCGACAATTGTCTTCTCCTGGAGCACCGGAGCAATGTTTTTCATAATGGCAATATCTCCGGAGATCAACTGCGGTAATTGAGGGCGCTGTACCTTCACAGCAACGGTTTCGCCCGAATGCAAAACCGCCTTATGCACCTGGCCAATAGAAGCTGTAGCCAAAGGCGTGCAAGAAAACTCCCTAAACAATCGGTGCGGAGAATCTCCTAATTCAGCTTTTATTTGCTGTTCTATTTCCGTATAGTCAACCTCTTCAACTTTATCCTGCAGATTTTCAAATTCCTTCACGTATTCTTCCGGTATCAGGTCCGGTCTCATGCTTAGCAGTTGTCCCAGTTTGACAAAGGTAGGTCCCAAGTCCTCAAAAAGCAGCCTCACCCTTTTGGGCAGGGGATTTTTTATGTTTTTGGGGATACCGTCTTGCTTCGCTTTTGTTTCAAAATTGTCAATCAGATATCCAAATCCATGTCTTATCAATATGCCTGCTATTTCCTGATACCTTGCAAAACTCTTGATTTTACGCACCAAATGAACCCCCAACCATCTGTCATATCGTTTCAATGTTTGCGGGGTTTATTATTTCACTGCATACCCGGCATCCTTTATCGCATCCTTCAGGCGCTGCTCATTGGTTATCCGGGGGTCAAACTCTATATCTACAGTTTTTGCTTCCAGATTCAAGCTGGCGTTTTTTACCCCCTCCAACGTTTGTAATGCCATTTCCACTGCTTTTTTGCAATGCTGACAGGCCACACCCTCAACGGTAAATATCGTTGAAGTCATTACCACACCCCCTTTCGAAGTTAGTTTAACCTTATTCACGGCAAACATTCAGGGGAGGAATTGAACTATACTTAAGATGAAACAGCCATTACTCCGTAACTGTGGCCGGAAACCTTTTACCACATTAATAAAAAAAAGCGGCTTTTTACCGCTTACATTACTACTTATCCCGTTTTTACCGAGGATTTTCAATATGGCAGGAAGATAACGGTGGTTGTCCCAACACCGGGTTCGCTGTCTATTTCTATTTGCCCACCGTGGCTTTCTATAATTTGTTGTGAAACGGCAAGGCCCAGACCGGTTCCCTGCTCTTTGGTTGTAAAAAAGGGTTCAAATATTCTGCTCTGAGTTTCTTTGTCCATACCACAGCCGGTATCATTAAACTGAATTTTTATCTTCTTTTCTGTTTCCAAAGGCTCGGCGTGAATTGTCAAGCGCCCGCCTTGCGGCATGGCATCAAAGGAGTTTTGAATAATATTAATGAGAACCTGTTTTATCTGCTCCTTATCAATGTTAACGGAAGGAAGGTGGCAAAAGTTTTCTTCTATAATTACGTTCTTCAAAAAGGCCTCGCTCTCCATAAGTACCCTAATTTCTTCAAACAAGGCCGTTATCGAACAGGAGCTTCTCTTTGGTACAGCCGGTTTAGCCAGCTTCAAGAACTCGTTAACAATATTGTTCACCCGGTCTATTTCGGCAATTATAATATCAATATATTCTGCTTTCGGATTACCGGACAATTCCTGCTGCAGTAATTGTATAAAACCCCTGACAGAAGTAAGAGGATTTTTAATCTCATGTACAGCCCCGGCAGCCAATTGACCGGCTACGGCCAGTTTTTCCGAACGCGCCATATCGGCATCGGATGCTTTAAGAAAGTCACACGGAATAATGGTTGCCAAAACCCCTGCCTGTAGGCCATTTTCACCTGGAACACTATTTACTGCCACTTTTCCGTAAATGGTCCCTCCTTGGGCCGACCGTAAGCTAATTTCCATATTTTTAATTCCGCTTTCCTTTTGTAAACAGTCCTCTGCCATATCCCTTAGGGTATGCCAGAATGGACTGGCCTTAATAGTTGCCAATTCTGCTAAGGTATAGCCCTCTATCTCTGTATTTTCCAAATCCATCATTTTCTTAAAAGCTTTATTGGCAGTAATAATTTTACCATTTAACCCTATGTATACAACACCTATATCCAGTTGGTTGAAAACAAGTTCTCCACTGGAGGGTCCATATCTGCCCTTAAGATTTGCCAGGGTCCCTTTTTCAGCGGGCGGAGAAACTTCTTTTCCTGATTCCTGTCCATGGCGCCTTTCATAAAAAGCCGCAAGCTCTTTTGTACAAATGTAACTTAACTTAGGCAGATCCAGCGGCAGGAATAAAACGGCCTTGGCCCCTTTCGAGAAGACATATTTAATTAACTGTTCATCTTCATTTTTCACTACTGTAATAACAGGTATATAGGGAGCAATTTCTCTGATTTGGCTAAACAGAAAAGTTATTTTTGGGGAACCATTGAGGTGCATTAATATTAAACCGGGTGCTTCTGATATAATTTGTTCGGGATCCGGTAATTGGGTTAAATACATTACATCGATTTTGTCACCCATCAACCGCCATTTGGCAAGTTTTAATTTCCCGAAAACATCGATGATAACTACACGCTTCAAAGCAGGCACACCCTTCATAACTCCATATAAGCAGTGCGATTCCGGAGACTGAAACAGAAACATCCCCTCCCAAGGCATCATAAATACCATATGTTGGAATTAAGGCAAATTGCATTGTGAAAAAATATACAATGGAGTATTCGTCATGCTGGAAACTTTTCCTGCATAAATATACGAAATTTTCTAAAATTATTTTCCCCAACAACCGCCATTATTCGATTCACTATGCTTGACGCGGTCTGGTATAATAAAAGAAAATCCGAAAAAGGCCGGTGCTGATTTTGAAAATTAAGAAACTACTATTCCTAACTTTATCCTTAATGACTTTACTCTTCTTATTTCTCTCTGGCTGCACCGTCGGACCACGGTTGCCGGAACCCAGGTTTAACCAGGGTTCCAAGGTCTATGATACCAACGGTAAGCTGATTACCACTCTTTTTAAGGAAAAAAGAACTACCGTCAAACTGAAGGAAGTCTCTCCGATTACCCGCCAAGCTATTATAGCCGTTGAGGACAGCCGGTTTTATCAACATCACGGCATTAGCTTTACCGGTATTGCCAGGGCTGCCTGGAAAAACCTCCGGGCCGGCGAAGTTATAGAAGGCGGCAGCACAATAACCCAGCAAACAGCTAAAAATCTCTTTCTGGGTAATGAACGCACATTTAGTCGCAAATTCCTGGAGTTTTGGTATGCAATTCAGTTGGAAAGAAAGTATTCGAAAGATGAAATTCTGGAAATGTATCTCAACCAGATCTATTTCGGTGAAGGCGCTTACGGAATCGAAGAAGCGGCGCAAACCTATTTCGGCAAACCGGCCAGTCAACTGGACCTTGCCGAAAGCGCCATGCTGGCGGGATTGCCGAAAGCTCCCAGCAAATATTCTCCCTTTGTTAACTGGCAAGCAGCCAAAAACAGGCAGAAAATCGTTTTAGGCAGGATGGTTGAAACGAAGGTTATCAATCAAACACAGGCTGACGAAGCCTACAGAGAAGAACTGCACTTAAACAGCAACCGGAAACCAGCCAGCCGGGCGCCTTACTTTATCAATGAAATTGTTAAATATGTTACTGACAAATACGAAGACGGCGCCAAACTGTTGTATACCGGGGGACTGAAGATTGAAACCACGCTGGACCTTGAAGCGCAAAAAGCTGCAGAAACTGCTTTTTTAAAGCGCTTGCAAGGTCGGGATCCGGACCTTGAAGGAGGTCTGGTTGCTTTAGACCCTAAAACCGGGTATGTCCTGGCTATGGTAGGCGGCAAAGACTATGCAACTTCTAAATTCAACCGGGCTCTGCAGGCTTTGCGGCAGCCGGGCTCGGCCTTCAAGCCTTTTGTTTACACAGCCGCTTTGGAACAGGGTTACACGGCCGCAACCACCCTTACCTGCGAACCGGTGGAATTCCGTACAAACAGCGGGATATATAAACCGACAGATTTTGGTTCTCAGCAGTACCACTACAGACCCTTTACTTTAAAAGAGGCTGTTACCGTCTCCGATAATGTAATCGCAGTCAAACTGGCCGGCCAGGTAGGCCCTCAAAATGCGGTAAATGTGGCCAAAAAAATGGGCATTAACAGTTCTTTACGGCCTTATATCTCCATCGCCCTGGGCACTTCCGAAGTAAACCCGCTGGAAATGGCTGCGGCTTATGCGGCCTTTGCCAACGGCGGCTTTAGAATCAAACCGGTTTTCATTAAAAAAATTACTGATAGCCAGGGCCGGGTATTGGAAAAGAACCTGCCTTCCAGGACCCGTGTTCTCGATGAAAAGATTGCTTATATAATGACCGATATGCTAAAAAGTGTTGTCCAGCCCGGCGGAACAGCCAGTATCGTCAGTTCCATCCTGCCCCGGCCGGCAGCCGGAAAAACAGGTACCACCCAAAACTACGCCGATGCCTGGTTTGTCGGATACACGCCGGAATTAGTAGCGGCTGTCTATATTGGTTACGATAACAACCGTAAATCCGTCGGCAGTACAGGGGGCCGCCTCGCTGCTCCCATATGGGCCGAGTTTGCCGCAAGGGCCCTGAAGGACAGACCGGTCCAAGACTTTCCAAAACCTCCCGGTGTTGTGGAAAAAACAATTTGCGCAGATACAGGGCTCCTGGCCACCCCTTACTCGGAAAAAACAATTAAAGCATTTTTTATCCAGGGCACGGAACCCACTCAATATTGCCCAATTCACGGAGGGTTGACAGAAAACCTGCCTTTTGGCGGCAAACAACAGGAAGAAAAAAATGTAGAAGACTTTTTCCAAATGCCCAGACGCTTCCCCAGAGGCAGAAAGTTCCTGGAATGGTTCTTTAATCAGGCTTTTTGATCAACCTCCATTACATGGTCATAGGACCGTCTTTGGTTTCTATTACTTTCAATACTTTTTCTTCCGTACCGTCCATGGCATTTATATAAACTATAAAAGTGTCGCCGTTAAGTTTTCCTTTGAATTCGTAAACCAGCTTCTCGCCAAGAGTATCTGTCGGTATAACCGCCAGCCTCGCTTCCCGGATTTTTAAATTGGGGTTTACCGCCCTTCGAGCTTCCGCCTGACTAATTTTAGGTTGCGGCAGGTTGCGCTTATGATGAGACATTAGAAATCCCAGCGTATCCAACCCAAGTATATCGCCATTATCCAGAGCCACTTTAACTTTTATCAGGTCCGGGTAAATTAACACGCCTTTCTGCCGGTACGCGTAAGAAATTACTGCATTGTTTCCTTGCACTAATGAATAAGTAGGCACCATGTCGATTAAACCTCTGCTTTTCAAATAACCATCCGCTTTATTTTCCGCCTGTCGGAGTGAAAAAGTCTTACCTCCGGTGTCCCGATTAACCATCAACATAACCACATGGCCGCCTTTTTTGCTGACATCTACTACGGCATTTGGGCCTGTCCCGGCAGCCGGGTCAAAATAAACCCGGTAGGCAGGAATTTTTCCTGTTACGCTTCTGACACGGACAGGCCTAAATAGCGGTTTATTCCCTTTGGCCAGGTACTGTGCAGCGATGTTCTTGGCTTCCGTCGCTGAAACAACCGCTCCCGTCAGTCCCTTTGGCGCTTTTTGTTCTATGTGGTCTGAAAAGGGACCATCATAAATTAAAGTGGGGAATTTTTGCATCTGCCCATCTATTTTCTCAAAACCGGCACTAATGCCGGTCAGACCGGCTTTCTTCAACTTGGGCGCCTGGTTTTCAACTTCACCCCAGGTCAGCAGCCCTTCTACCGCCTTAGCTCTTATTCGCTGGAGTTCAACGGCCAGGTAACCCGCTTCCCTGTGCAGTTGAGCCAGCTTTCTTTCTTCACTGGCGGTAATTTGCTGTTTATCCGGGTCTTTTTTAGCCAGAGCATAGGCAAAATCGCCAACCTGGTTCAAAAATTTCGCTGTCCTAGCAACCTGGAAATGCGCTAGGGGCAAGGTGCCCAGGTTGTTTTGGGCTCCGTTGGCTTGCATCCAGAGGTTGGAAAACAATAGGCTTCTTTGGTGCGGCGATCCGCTGGCTATGCTTTTGGCCAGGAGGACTTCCATGTTTTCCACCTGACTGACCATTTCAAAAAAGGCTTTTTGATTACGGTTGTTAAGATAGGTCAGCAGCCTTTGTTTATATTGGTGTTGTGTATATCCCCAATAACCCGTTCCAACCACCAAAAGGCCTGCTGTCAAAACCGTTAATAACCATGTCCGACGTGAAATTTCCCTCAATTTATATCCTCCTTCCCCTTACCGGGCAAAGACGTGGTCGCCGATTCTTTGAATAATTTTTCTGGACCAAATCCATTTATTCACCGGTTTGCCAGGATTCCAGAAGTAAAGGGCGCCATAAACGGGGTCCCATCCATTCATGGCATCTTGCGCTGCCCTTAAAGATTCTTTGCTGGGCGGCTTGTTGATAGTTCCGTTAGAAACCGATTCAAAGGCCCCTGGTTGATATATTACGCCAGCCAGCGTATTGGGAAACGAAGGGCTTTCCACCCGATTTAATATTACAGCGCCCACAGCCACTTTACCTTCATAAGGCTCCGCTCCGGCTTCGGCGTTGATAACTCTGGCCAACAAGGTTATTTCGTCACGGTTGGATACCCCACGCGACGGAGTATAGTTGCTGCCTCTGGAAAAAGCAGAAATACCCAACGCCCGCCAGGTGGCCGGCCCTACTACCCCATCAGGAGTAAGACCGTGTTTTCTCTGGAAATTCTTTACGGCCCTGGACGTCGCTGCACCAAAAACGCCATCTACCGGGCCTTTAAAATAACCCCAATCCTTCAAACGAGTCTGCAGCTTAATTACATCTGAGCCTTTGCTCCCCCAGTACAAAGTTGCCGGCTGGGCAAATAAATGGACACAAAAAAGCGTGCCACTGAAAAGGGTTGCAAGCACTATTGACAATATCAACACCTTTTTGTTTTTCATCGCGACCGTCCCTTCATTACCTGGATTTCAACGATTTTACTGTTTTTTACCGTGTTTTTATTTTGTTACCGAAGACAGGTTTTATACTTTCAACGATTGATTTTTGGCCAATTCTTCTATTTTGTTAACCATCCAAGCTGTATGAAGGTCTTCATCAAGCAGGTTGTTCCAAAGGGTCTCGAAAATATCTTCCCGGCCCGCCTTAAGGATTAAATCTTTATAATCCTCCATGGCCTTTTTCTCCAGAGCTATATTGAACTTTAGCTGGTTCTCCAGGCCTGTTATGGTGACAATTCTCCCTGATATTTTGCCAAAAATTTCTCCAACAACTTCACCTATTACCGTGGGCGTTCCCCCCAAACGTTCTATGAGGCGTGCTATATTTTCAACATGGGTTTGCTCAATATCTGAAAACTTCCGCAATGCCCTTGACAGATATTCGTCATTCACCAAATTACTTTGTGTCTTATAAATGTCTACCTGGTGTACTTCCAAGGAATAAAACCAGTTTAACTTTGCTATCACTTCTTGATTATTCAAAGTAACTTTAACCTCTCTTTTTGTGCTTATTGTTTCCTGAAATAACGTCCAGTTATGTATGAATCAGGAAACTTCTCACACCTAAATGTGGGTTATTACACACCCAAAAGTGATTTATATCATATCTGCTACGAACGGATAACTGTAAAATGAAATCATAACGAAACGAAATTCGTGCCCGGGTACAAATTTTGAAAAAAACACATTAAGGAGGACGATAGGAATGATTAGTAAGCTTTTTAAAAAACCTGAAAATGAGGCCCCCAACGAGGAAAGAAAGATGTTCTGCTACCAGTGTGAACAGACTCCCCCGACCGGCTGCACCAAAGTGGGTGTATGTGGTAAAAACGAAGACCTGGCCAGCCTGCAGGATACCATTATCTTCGGCCTGAAAGGCCTTGCTGCTTACGCGCACCATGCCAGGGAGTTGGGCTATACTGACCCGGAAATCGATGCTATCACCCACGAAGCTTTATTTACTACTCTTACCAACGTAAACTTCAATGTTAATGAAACTATTAATACAGCGCTGAAAGTAGGTAAAGCAACGGTAAAGGCCATGGAATTGCTGGACAAAGCCCATACCGAAAAATTTGGCATTCCACAGCCCGTGAAAGTGACTTCCGATAAAATTGAAGGCAAAGCCATCTTAGTTACCGGCCACGACCTCTTCGCGCTGGAAGAATTGCTGAAACAAAGTGAAGGCAAGGGAGTAAATGTATACACCCACTCCGAAATGCTGCCGGCTCACGGTTATCCTGAACTGAAAAAATATCCGCACCTCAAAGGTAATATCGGCAAAGCATGGTACGACCAGAGAAAGCTCTTTGAAGAATTCCCTGGCGCCATTCTCGGCACTACCAACTGTGTAATGCCTATCCGGGGCTCCTATGCAGACCGTTTCTTCAGTTACGGTGTTGCCGGTTTGGAAGGCGTGCAAAGAATTGAAAACAACGACTTTACTCCGCTTATCGAAAAAGCTTTATCATTACCGGCAGCAAATGTCAACTCTGACAAATTCATGATTACCGGGTTCCACCATGAAACAGTACTGGCGCTGGCGCCACAAATTATCGCGGCTGTGAAAGCAGGCAAAATCAGAAGGTTTTTTGTTATCGCCGGATGCGATTCTCCTACTCCGGGAAGGGATTATTTCAGGGAATTAGCTTTGGCGCTGCCAAAAGACTGCATTCTGATTACCACTTCCTGCGGTAAATTCCGCTTTAACGACATAGACTTTGGTACCATTGAGGGAACAGAAATTCCACGTTTTATCGACTTCGGTCAATGCAACAACTCCATCTCAGCAGTAAAAGTAGCTCTGGCCCTGGCCGATGCCTTTAACTGTACCGTAAACGACCTACCGTTAACCATCGTACTGTCCTGGTTCGAGCAAAAGGCTGTGGCTATTCTACTTGGCCTATTTAGCCTGGGAGTGAAAAATATGTACATCGGACCAAAATTGCCGAGATTCCTTACCCCCGGCGTGGTAAAAGTTCTGCAGGATACCTTTAACGTACAGCTCATTGATACCGTAGAAAAAGATTTACCAAAAATGCTGGGAAAATAAAAAAAGGATTGGCGTCCAAAACACTCAACTTGAGTTGAGTGCCGGACTTCCCGGCGGCCTTCGCCATCTTCAAACAAAGTTTTATGTAGCAAAAAACCGTTGCTCCGAAATTGCAGGTGTAGCCGCTGTGCGGTGAATCAATAAGTTGGAGCAACGGTTGTTTCACTGTTACAGGGCGGTATGCTGACCATCGGGCATTGCCTGTTCAAAATGGCCTCCACAAAACTCAGATCGCCCTTTTCCTCGGAGTAAGCCTTACCAAACTTCTCGCAGGCAGCCATAGTATATTGCCTGTATTTTTCCAGGTCGTAACAGCCATTATCAATAAGTGTGAAGTGGGTATAGTTTTTGTACATTCTTTTGGTGACTTTCCACCCTTTTTCCTCACCGTAGATATTGATATATTTTTTACTGGAGCCCAAAGGATCCTCACCGGAATCTATCCAGGCTTTGTTGAGGTAGAAAGTGCCTGGTTTTTCCCTTTGCAGTTGCTTGTATCTGTCCATAGAACCCAGGATAACCGGAATGCAATCTGCTACGTCAGGATATATCAAGGTAAGGGTCCGCGATTTCAGACCGTTTAAGGCTCCTCCACAGTTCCCAAACATTAGTAATACGGTACTTCCCGGTTTTAGCTTTTTTTCAGCTTCTTCAATTTTTTTCATCAGCTCCAGTTTAAGTTGGTCAGGCGTATTATGCAACGAATGCCGAACCCATAAAACTTCCACATCTATGGAATCCTTAAAATAATCCAGCTCGCCCCTGAATGCTTCACAGGCAATTACTAGAGCTATGTTTTTGTCCATATTTTCACACTCCGCTTTATTGGAATATGGCTTGCTAACAGTTTCCGGCAGCAGACCGGAAATGGCTCTCGGTCACTTTCTCACCGGGCTGAACGTAAATAACACCGGGAACCCTGCACCCTTTTACAACAGACTCCAACAACCTTGTATCTCCATCTATCTCATCGACCTGCCACCCAAAAAAATCTGCAATTTCTTTTACTTTACGGCGGTAATAGTCGACATTCTTCATACCAGGAGTCTTTATCAGTATCGCCTTTGAATAACGCCCGTATAAGCTTTCTATCAAATGCCGGGCTTGCTTTTCACCGTATTTTTTTTCGTACTCCAGGTATTCCGCATAAGGCGTACGGCCATAATCAAGCCACCCTTGACTAAAATAGTAAGCGTCCACGTTTTCTTTCGCTATTCTTTCATGTTTCTCGTTGGAGCCAATTAAAAGGCCTATACAGTCATGGGTCGCCGGTAAAAGCACTGGCACCCTGGGAGAAACCAGGCCTACTACCGCATTTGAACACCGGCTGTAAGTCAAAATTATGAGGTCGTAATCCTGGCTCCTGTCTATAATCTCCTGCAGTTTGTTATGCAATTTTTTGGGGTTGGCATGATATGAGTAATCAAGAAATTCGCAGTCGATATTGTCAGTGGCGCCAAGCCACTCCACTTCATTTTTTGAAGAAGCGCAGCCGATAAGCTTAATTTTCATTTTTCTACTCCTTCGCTAAATTCAATGATAAAATTAATTTTATTATAGCAAAAAACCCAGAATTTACTCTGGGTTTTTTGCTTTGCCTTAGCCTTTAAGGAGATATGAGGGAGGGTAAAGTTAATGTCAAGATATTTGACATTAACAAAATTGTGAACAAATTGTCTAGTTTATTTATACCACTAACCACCGGCTAAAAACAGAACTAATATTGCCCCATTCTTGTACTATCTTGCTGATATTCAGAATATGAATAATTTTATTATATTTTCTTTATATTCTTACATTATCCATAGAGCCTATTAGGCAAGCAGTTTTTTGCATAATTCAACTGCTTCATCGCCGGTCTCTGCCCAACCATCGGCCTTTATTTCATCGGCCCAAGCCTGGCTGGTGGGCCCACCGCCGACAATTACCTTATATTTGTCTCTCACGTTTTGGGCTTCCAGATATTCGATTAATTCTCTTTGGGCATTCATGGTAGTGGTTAATAAAGCAGTGGCAGCAATAATGTGAGCGCCAACCTCTTCGGCTTTGGCCAGGAAATTCTCGGGTTTCTGATCGATACCCAGGTCATATACCTTAAAACCGGCAGCCGTAAGAAGAGCTGCGACTATATTTTTCCCGATATCATGGATATCTCCCGCAACGGTTCCTATAACAATTTTTCCGGCTGCTTCATCTTCAGCACTACCCATCTCGGCAATAGCAGGTTCCAGAACAGCCATTCCTGCTTTCATGGCGTCGGCAGCCATCATAACGTCGGGCAGGAATGCCTCACCGGCTTTCCAACTGTTACCGATCTCTTCAATTCCTTTAATGTAACCGTTTTTTACGGCTTCAACAGGGTTGATGTTTTCATCCAACACCCTTTGTGCCAGTTCAGCCGCCAAATCTTCATCACCATCAATAACCGCTTCTTTGATTTCTTCAAATAATTGGCTCATAACCTATCCCTCCGTTGTTTAAATTGTTTATAGTTTAAAACTACTTAAGAAGTTCTGCTGTACGTTTTTCGATAAAATTCTTTAATGCTTCGTCAAGCCCCGCATCAAGAGCCGGTGGTTCGTAGTTGGCCAAAACTTCCTGCCATTTCCTGTTTGCGCGCGCATTGGTATCAAGTTTTTCTTTGGCCCAGCCGTCATAAGACTGCCTGTCGCTTAACAGGGCCCGCCGCATTTCGAACTTATGGTTTTTCTTGGTATGCTTCTGGGTCAGGAAGTGACCGCCGGGGCCTACATCAGCAATTACGTCAAAGGCAAACTTTTCTTCAGCAAAGTCAATACCGTTAAGGTACCGCAAAACCATACCGGCTATCTCGTCGTCAATCATGAATTTTTCGTAGGACATAGCCATAAAGTACTGGAGTATGCCCGCTGTATGCAGTACAAAGTTAATGCCTGTTGCACTGGTCGCCAGTAAAGTCATCATTGATTCATAGCCGGCCTGGGCATCGGCAATCTTGGCATCCGATAAACCGCCACCCCCACGGCTCGGTACTCCATAAAACCTGGCTAGCTGGGCGCTGGCCGAAGTGAAGAGGGCACATTCAGGGTTGCCGATGGCCAGTGAACCTGTGGCCATATCAGTGATGGCGGAAGTTGAGCCGTAAACCACCGGAGTTCCAGGGTTTATACATTGAGCGAGGGTAATGCCCGCCAGTACTTCGGCATTTTGCAAAGCTAAGGCTCCGGCCAGGGTAGCCGGTCCTGTTGAACCTGCCATAACCAGGGAAGCAATGACCATGGCCTGTCCGGCCTCGGCATAAGCCATTAATGCTCCCAGCATGCGGTCATCATATTTCAGAGGAGTCACTGAGTTGATCAGGCAAATCAAAGCGGGTTTTTCTTTTATTACATCCCTTCCCCCGAAGAGCATGGCAGCCATTTCAATGGAATCCTCGGCTCTTTCCCGTCCCGAGGCGCTACCCATAAAGCACTTATCAGAGTTTTTAATATGGCTGTATATCATTTTCAGGTGACGGATACGGTCATCTACATCAGTTGGTTCAACCACAGTGCCGCCGGTCATGTGCATGTTTTTGCTGGCGCCCGCCAACTTAACAAAATTATCATAGTCAGCCATGGTAGCATTCCGCCGCGTCCCGTCAGCCTCATGGATAAAGGGAGCGCCGTAACCGGGCATATAAATAATGTGCTCTCCGCCGCAAATCAGATTGTTTTCCGGATTGCGGGCATGCAGGGTAAACTGGGCAGGGGCCTTCTTCACCTGTTCTTCAACAAATTCCCGTTTGAAGTACACCCTGTGGCCGTCTACTTTTTGGCCGTGTTTTCTGAACACCTCCAGGGCAGGTTCGTACAAAAACTCGACACCAATTTCCTCCAATATTTTCATGGTGTGATCGTGTACGGCCTGCACTTGTTCAGGGGTTAAAATATTAAATTTTGGTAGCATAATGAACACCTCTCTTTTATTAATTTTCCTTCTATCCGCCGATACTTTTACCCCGGCTGCTCAATTATAAATTAGAAACTTGCATATACCCAGGCTAGATTGCTGCACTGTCTTCCCGCAAGGCTTTGTAAATGCTGTAACACATTACTAACATGATGAGCATAAATGGAAACGCAGCGGCTATGGAAGCTGTCTGCAGGGCCTTTAACGCAGCGGTACCACCAACCAGGATCAGCATAATGGTGAAAACACCTTGCGCGATCCCCCAGAAACCACGCAGTTTTTCACTGGGGTTCATATCTCCGCCCGAAGTGAGCATGGCCAGCACGTAAGTTGCAGAGTTTGCAGCCCCGATAAAGGAAGCAACAATCAAGACAATTGCCAGGGGAGCAGTAAGTGAATATACCGGCAACTGTTTCAGGGTCGCAAACAGTGCTGTAGTGTAGTCCGCATTAACAGCAGCCTGAATGGCTCCATTGGACAATTTGTCCAGGTTGAAGGCCGCCCCGCCGTATATGGACAACCAGATGAAGGAGAACCCAACGGGCAGCAAAGTTACGGCCAGGATAAACTCACGAATGGTCCGGCCCTTGGAAACACGGGCTACAAACTGTCCGACAAAAGGAGCCCAGGCAATCCACCATGCCCAGTAAAATACTGTCCAGCCCTTTATCCAATCCATGTTGCCCATCCATAAACTCTGCCCGATAAAGTTCTGGAAATAGGCGCCAAGGGTATCGGTGAAGTTATTCAGAATAAAGACCGTACCGCCGAAGAGAAAGATGAATACCATAAAGGCAACGGAGAGCCAGACCTTGATATTGGCAGCGGCCTGCATGGCTTTATGCAGCCCGGAAACGGTGGCCAGGGTAAAAATGACAGTAATTACCGCGATAATAATAGAAATGGTAACAGGTGTCGCCTTGATACCCCAGATATACTCCAAACCGGTGGCAATTTGACTGGAACCAAGACCCAGACTGGTAGCTACGCCGAATACGGTAGCAAATACGGACAGGATATCAATGGCTTTGCCGATTGGTCCGTAAATCCGGTCGCCAATGAGCGGATAAAAAGCCGAACTGATCAGGAAGGGTAGTCCTTTACGGAACTGGAAGTATGCCAGGGCCAACCCACCTATGGCGAAGATAACCCAGGCATGGATACCCCAGTGGAAGAACACAATCCGCATAGCTGTATGCATAGCCTCGGGAGTACCGCCTTTGCCAAAGGGAGGGGATAGGTAGTGCATTATTGGTTCGGCAATTGACCAAAAGACAAGACCGATACCCATGCCCCCGCCAAAAAGCATAGCAAACCACTGGAAGTTGGTGAACTCCGGCTTGTCGTCTTCTTTCCCCAGCTTTATGTTCCCGTAGCGGCTGAAGGCAATGCCGAAAGCAACAACAATGAAAATAACAACCGCCAGCAAATACAACCAGCCAAAATTAGTTGTCAGAAATGCAAATACACTATTAACTACTTCACCCATCTGGTTGGGCAGGAACATACCGAAGGCTACGAACAACAGGACTATGGCTGCAGAAACATATAAAACTGTATTATTTTTCGAGCCGTTTCCTATTGACATAAATTAGAATACCCCCCCTTCACTTTTAGAATATTTTTAGTAATGGGTGTTCAGTTGTACCTAACTTGGTGCCAACCACTTTATTGGCATAAGCAATCATGGCATCGGTGGTGGCTACGGCGCGGTATACCCACGGAGCGTTTGCTATTGGACCGTAAAGGATAAAGTCTCCGCCCTGGGTGATGGGATAAGTGAATACGGACGCACCGGCAACTTCAAAGTACGGCGTGCCTTTAGAGCGCATCTTCTTCCACAGGTAAAGAGCGTTAGACGGTGCACAGCCACCGGGATAACCGAACTTCTCTTTCACATCGTAAATAGCTTTAGTAGTCCAGCTGTTGCTGGCCACGTCCAGAACACCCGGGTCGATAAGGAACTGTTCTATCCCGGCTCTCTTGGCAGCCGCGATAAGGCCTTCATGCTTATCATCACCGGTCAGTAGTTCAAGCCTCTTAGAAGGCTTCAGGTGTTTCTTGCTGAAAGCAAGTATTACTGCAGTTTTTACTCCTGCTTCTTTAATGGCCGCCAATTCTTCTTCGGTATAGTTCTCTTCAATTGAGTTATAAATAATCCTGTTAATAACCGATGGGTCCTTGGCAAAGTTCTTCAGAGCGCCAATACGAATTTCCGGACTTACACTATCCAGCAGGATAGGGCAATCGGTATGCTTGAGAACGAATTCCGCATGCCGGGTCAAAGCTTCAATGCTGTCTCCGATAACATCAACAATTCTTGGGTTACCTGTTTCAGCGCTCAATTCAGCTTCCTGGTCAAGCAGGGATTTAGCTGCATCCTCATCAAAAATACCCTTCTGCGGGTCCTTTACTATTTTGTGTCCCCGGTAGAACATACTGCCGATTAACACAGTAGGGTATTCGCCCGGCTGACCTCCGATCTTTACTCCGTTGATGTCATATACATGCTGTTCGGTTGTAAATCTGAACACTAATCAATACACCTCCGTTTTTTCTCTTCGCAAATCCATGATCATGGAATAGGCCATTAAAACCATCACAAACATGAAAGGAAAAGCGGCAACAATTGAAGCCGTCTGTAAAGCCGTCAGGCCTCCCGTTATCAGGAGTACAACAGCTATGGCTCCCTGTATCACCCCCCAAAATACTTTTGTTGAAGCTGCAGGCTCCAGACTCCCATGGGACAACAGCATTCCGACAACAAATGTCGCCGAATCTGCCGATGTAACAAAGAATGTTATTATTAATATCAGGGCTAACCCTGACAGTAAGCCCGTTAAGGGGTAATAATGGAACACCATAAACAGTCCGGAAGCAATATCCTTCAGAACTGCAGGGACAATATTCTGCCGCTGGATTCCGGCTAAATGCAGGGCTGTCCCGCCGAACACGCCCATCCAAAGGAAACAGAATACTACCGGCGCAATCAAAACACCCAAAACAAACTCCCTGATGGTTCTCCCTTTTGATATTCTGGCAATAAATCCCCCAACAAAGGGCGCCCAGGCAATCCACCAGGCCCAATAAAAGACGGTCCAACTGTTCACCCATCCGGTTTGCTTTACGGGATCAGTATTCAGACTCATCGATAAAAAACTTTGCATATATTGACCGACAGTAGCCGTCATAAGGTTAACCAGAAAACGCGTCGGCCCTATTATGGCCATAAAAATCAGCAGCAGAACAGCCAAGGCCACGTTAGTATTGCTCAGTATTTTAATGCCCCGGCCGATTCCCGATAAGGCCGAAAGAGTAAACAAAATTGTGATTATTGCTACAATCCCAATATTAGTCCAAATTGAATTAGGTATATTAAAAAGGTATTTCAGACCGCTATTAATCTGCATGGTACCTAAGCCCAAGGAAGTGGCCACGCCAAAAATCGTGGCAAAAACGGCCAGCCCATCAAGCGCTTTGCCTACCGGTCCCTTAATCCGCTCACCGAGAATGGGCTGAAAAGTTGAACTGATCAGCATGGGCAGGTCTTTTCTGAACCCGAAATAAGCCAGGGCCAAACCCACGATTCCGTAGACTGCCCAGGGATGAATTCCCCAGTGAAAAAAGGTATAACGCATCGCAATTTCTATGGCCTCATCGGAATAAGGTTTGCCAAAGGGAGGATTGCTGTAATGGGACAGGGGCTCGGCCACACTCCAGAAAACCAGCCCAATTCCCATACCCGCGCTAAACAGCATGGCAAACCAGGAAAAGGTGCTGTACTCGGGCTCATCTTCCGGCCGACCAAGTTTAACGTTACCATATTTGCTGAAGGCCAAAATCAGGCAAAAAGCAACAAATCCCAAAACAATAAGCAAAAAGGACCAGCCAAAGTTACCGGTAATGAACTGCAGGGCATTCTGCAAAGCCTGATTCATGCGTTGAGGAAAAATTGAACCAGCCAAAACAAACACAACCGCCAGTATCCCCATTACCCGGCTTAGTGTTTTATCCTTCCTGACCAGCCCATCCGACATGGCACCCCCTCCAATCAATGCGCAAATTTTGTTTAAGTTTTTCGAATTTACTCGAATATTGTCGCAATTCTTATCTTAATTAGATGATACAAAATCAGGGCATATTTGTCCCTGGATTAATGCTGTACTTTCAGGTACAATATTGACTTTTTGCAGTAGTACTTTTTAGCACTTTCCGGTATGATCTTGCCTTTTCACCGACTTAGCTCTATTTTTATTAGAATGCCCCAATTAAAGATAAAACCCCCTAAGGGGGATGCAGGTTATGGACAAAGGTCTCCTAGATAAATGGGGGAGCTTAAATGTTATCCGGAGCGGATGAATCATTTAAGCTCCCCTTATCGTGCCAACTTGAAACTTTTTCTTCAATCTGAAACTCTCTTTAGGGGGGTAGCTCTTCGATTGGCGGATTCTTGTGTTGTCAACCCGCATGGGTAAAGAGCATGCCCTGGGCAAAAGCTCCCTGAAAATCGGCGGTACCCGCTAATTCCAGAAATTCTACCATTCTGTTGATCTCCGTGGCCTCACTGCGCTTATCGGCAGACAACAGGGCCATTTTGGCTCCTTCTCCGGCCGCGTTACCTATAGAACGCACTTTTCCCTTTGCCCAGTCCGGCAAAAGACCTATGACCAACGCCTGCTCAATGTTCAAAAAGTTGCCAAAGGCTCCCGCTAACAGTACTTCCTCCACTTCCAACCCGTCAACACCGACCTTTTCAACCAGTAACTCCACGGCTGCTCTTAATGCCCCTTTGGCCAACTGAAGCTGGGAAACATCTTCCTGTGAGAAATATATCTCCCGGCCTCCGTTTTCCTCAGCCTTGCGCAGTACAAAGTAATATCCTTTATCGCCTTTTACCAGACGTTCTTTCAGAAATTGGGGCCCATTGTAATCCTCTGGCGCAACAAACCTGCCCCGTCGATTAATTAATTTGGCCTTAATCAGTTCACCCAAAAGGTCCACCAGCCCTGAACCACAGATGCCTTTGGCATGCTCCTGCCCGATTATCTCCAGCCTGATTTCCGGCAAAAGCTGTACTTTACTTATGGCCCCCGTCTCAGCCCTCATCCCGAAGGTGATCTGAGCGCCTTCCAGGGCAGGCCCGGCTGCTGCTGAACAAGCGGCCATTCGACCGTGTGCATTAACAACCAATTCGCCATTAGTACCTATGTCAATCAAAAGGTTAACTCCTTTTTTTCGGTGCAGGCCGCTGGCCAGAACAGCGGCTACTGTATCCCCTCCCACAAAGCCTGCGATAACAGGAAATACCCAGACCCGGGCCCGTGGGTTGACATTTAGGCCAAGTTTATGGGCGTAAACCTCCACAGGATGTTGAATCACCGGTAAGAAAGGAGACCGACCCAGGTTCTTGGGGTTAAGACTAAGGGCAAGGTGATGCATGCAGGTATTCCCGGCCAGAGTTACCGCATAGATATTTTCCGCCGGTACCTCGGATTGTTGTATCACTTTTTCCAGCAGTCCATTAATAGTCCCTATAACCTTCATTTGCAATTGGGTTAAATTATCTTTATCCTGGTAAACAGCATTGATGCGGGATATTACGTCGGCGCCAAAAACCCGCTGAGCATTTAAATCGGCGCTTACAGCCAACTCCTCACCGGTATTCAGGTCCATTAAATACCCGACCACCGTCGTGGTCCCGATATCTACAGCCAGGCCATATAAGGCCCCGGTGGTATCGCCGGGTTCAACATCTATTACCTCGTCGCCCGCGCACACTAAAGTGAGACCTTTTGCCTTGCTACCCGTTTCAGCAAAATGCTGTAAAATTGTCAAATCCCGTGGAATCCGGTAACCAAGCCCTCTGACCTGTTCCTCCAGTCCGTCCCAAAAAGACCTGTTCCCCTGTACATTTCCTTCAATATAATGCTTGCTGAACCCAGGGTTTAAGGCGAAAGCAGGTTTACTGCCCGAAGATAAAATACGGGTGCCAAGGTTATCCAGGCCTTCAGGCAGTTCCACCCATGTATCTTTCTCAACTTTATAGGTACAAGCTAAAACCTGTTTTCTGTCAATGCCGTTCAGTAAGCCTATTGTTATTTTACACTGGCCACACTTGCCCTGTCCCCCGCAGGGGAAATCCATTTGAAACCCGGCGGTCTTAATAACCTCCGATAACCTGGCGCCTTTTTCAACCTGCCATTCTTGCCCGTTATTGAAAACAATTCTTACTTTGTCCATAATTCCCTCCAAGTGAATCAAGCCCCTGGCGGGGCTGTAATTTTAATATAAGGTCTGGTTTGACACGTTATTTAAGAAACCGAAATAAAACCTACTTCACCCGTTATCAGGCGGTTAGCCGCCTCAATGGCATGATATGAATCTGCCGCATAAGCATCGGCTTCTATCGCTAGGGCAAATTCCGGCGTTACAGGTCCGCCGCCTACCAGGACTTTGGTATGATGCCGTAAACCTTCTTCTTTCAACCGGGCAATGACATCACCCAGTTCGCCCATAGTAGTTGTTAACAGGGCTGACATGGCCAAAATGTCCGGCTTGTATTTTTTCACAGCCTTCACAAAATCGCCGGCCGGCACATCAATACCGGCATCAATAACCGAATATCCCGCTCCTTCCAACATCATGGCCACCATGTTCTTGCCGATATCATGCAGGTCACCGGCAACGGTTCCCACAACTACGCTTCCTTTAAATGCAAGCCTGCAAGATGTGAGAAGCGGTCGCAAAACATAAAGACTGGCATGCATAGCCCTGGAGGACATCAACACATCGGGAATAAAAATTTCGTTATCACGAAATTTTTGCCCGACAATTTTCATACCCGGCATTAACCCTTCTTTAATTATTATTTTGGCATTGATACCCACGGCCAGTGCCTTTTCCGTTAAATTTTTAACAACCTGGGCATCGCCTTCCAGCAGACCTTCCTGTATTTGTTTGATGATCTGTTCCATATTGTCTACCTTCCTTCAGCCTGTCACGCCATTTGTCTGAACTGGCTTGGCGTCATCCCTTCTTTGCGGCGGAATACCTTGGAAAAATAGCTCGGGTCATTGTAACCAATCTTTTCAGCTATTTCTTCAATCTGGTAAGCAGGGTTACGCAGCAGCTTTTTTGCCTCTTCTAACCTCACCTTGGTCAGATAATCCATAACAGTCAAACCCTGTTCTTCCTTAAATATGCGGCTGATGTAATAAGGACTGAGATATACAGACTCGGCTATTTCTTCCAACGTCAGGTTTTTGTAATAGTTCTTCCTAATAAAGGCTTTAACTTGATTAATGATATGGTGATTTTTTACCCTGTCATGCCGTTGAACGGCTTTAATGTATTTTTCCAATGCCTGAATGGCATAGAGGTCAATCTCTTCAATAGTGTTGCATCTGTTAATATCCTGGACAAATTCCGTATTGATGCCCAGGACCTGTTCTGAATCGGCTCCGCCTTCCACGGCGGCACGCGACATAAGCACTACCAGTTCCAGTACCCTGGCCTTGATAACGGGCAGTTTGGCCGCTCCTATAATAAAGATGTCAGCCAACAGGGCCTGGAAAATTTTCTTGGCTGTTTCGATATCACCAAGTTTAATTTTACTGACCAATTCCCGTTCCTTATCAAGGGAATAACTCAACTGCAAATTGCGGGCACTAAGTTTTTCTTCCAGCACCTTGCGGTTTTGAATCTCCTCATTCAGTATAGATTGCTGCACGGCCAGTTCATGCCGGTGCTGCAGGTTTTCCCAACCGGCTTTCATAATATAGTTAGCTGTTACGAACAGCAGGTCAGCGGCAGCCTTTACTTTTTTACCGGATACCACCTTTAATTCCTTGGCGGCCTCTATTAACGGGCCAAAGTCATCAGTGAGGTTTTTATTAAATTGCTTTAGTTCTATCCAGAAGAAATCTTCCGGTTCCCACATGAGAACCTGTCCACAAATAATGGAACCCAAATGTTCGCCGTCGATTATGATAGGCGCTGCCCATTCTATTAAACCGGCCGGGCAGCGAAAGATATAAGGCTCACCGAATAAAGCAGCCTGTTTGCCGGCCCTGGCGTAAGCCCCGGCACAACGATGAAGCCCTTTTTCCCGTTGGTATTGCCATATCAACTGGCAGAACTTACAGTTTTTCTGGGCATCCTCTTTACTGAATATGGACCGCCCTTCCGTATCAACTATATTGGCAGTCAGGCCGGTAGCATTTGTAAAAGAATCAAGAATTTTTTTCAGCACTTCTTTATCTACTATTTCCAAAAGACGGCTTCTTTTCGAGGCTTTTTTGAGTTGACTTTGTTTGGTTTTCAATTGAGCCATCTCGCCACCGCCTTTCCATCCTTAAGACCAGTGTACATAATCTCCTTATTTTATTTATAACACCCACTCACAAATAATTACAGGTAAATATTTGTCCTTTCCGGTACAATCCTGCTTTATATTGAAAAGCGGCAATTTTCTTAATATTTGTTTCTCCACATTATTATCAAACCCTTTGGGTAAATATTGCCAGTGTTACAACAAAATAGCAGGTTCATGGTTCATAAATCATTTTTCTGGTCATGCCCCCGTCAATAACCAGATTAGCGCCTGTGATAAAATCGTTTCCTTCAGCGGTTAAAAAAAGGCAGGCACGGGCAATATCTTCAGGTTTACCCACCCGCCCGGCAGGATGTTGTAAATGGTCTATTTCCCGCAATAGGGCATAATCGCCCAATTCGATCCACCCTGGACTTACAGCATTTACCCGAATCTTATCTCGACCCAATGACACAGCCAAAGCATGCGTAAGGGCAACAATTCCTCCTTTGGAGGCGGCATAAGCTTCTGAATCGGGTTCGGACATTATTGCCCTGGTAGACGCAATATTTACAATGGCCCCTCCCCCGTGCTTTCGCATTACTTTGGCCGCTTCCCGCGCACACAAAAACACCCCGCGCAAGTTAATATTAATTATCTCATCCCATTCCGCAACGGTAATTTCGTAGGGCGATTTCCACCTGGAAACACCGGCATTGTTAATTAATATTTCAATGCGTCCATAAGTTTCTTCAGCAAACTTCATCAAGGCTAATATGTCATCGGGACGGCTGACATCAGTCTGGTAAAAAATAGCCTGACCGCCTGCTTTTTTTATAACCTGCTCCGTTTCTTTACCTGTTTCAGGATTTCTTTCTGCGATTATGACCCGGGCATTATGTTCCGCATACATCCGCGCCACCGCCCGGCCTATGCCACTGCCTGCGCCGGTAACAATAACCACTTTGCCGGTAAAGCTCATTTGATCCCCTACCTCTCAAGTTTCGCTAAATTTCGCCTTTCATCTTTTTCACCTGAATATATATAGCACACTCAACACGCTTTTTCTCCAGTTGGCACCCTATATCATAAGGTTCAAGCAGGGTCCCGTTAAAAGCATGGGCATTAGCGTGGCAGCCACCGGAACAGAAAAACTTAGCCCAGCATTCCCGGCACTTTTGCTTGTTATAAATATGGGCCTGCTGAAATTGTTTCATGATGTGCCTTCTGTCCTCAAAGATGCCGTCGAAGACAGTACCTAACCTGTATTCCCGTCTGCCGACAAATTGATGGCACGGATAAAGGTCGCCTTCAGGCGTAACAGCCAAATATTCGTGGCCGGCGCCACAGCCTGATAATCTCTTGGGCAGGCAGGGACCATGCTCTAATTCCAGGTTGAAATGGAAAAAGTTGAATTCATTCCTATTACTATAATGCTCCAGATAGCTTCTGGTCAGCTTTTCGTATTCCGCAAACAATACAGGTAGGTCTTCTTCGCGGAAAGCATAATCGTTCTCAGCCCCTGCCACAACCGGTTCAACAGACACATGTTTAAAACCCAGATCATCTACCAGGTGCAGTACATCAGCAGCAAAGTCCAAGTTAAACCTGGTAAATGTGCCCCGTACATAATAATTTTCATTATGGCGGGACTGCACCATTTCTTTTATTTTATGCGTGATGGTATGGTAGCTGCCCTTACCGGCGGGAGTCAAGCGCATGCGGTCGTTTACTTCCGGTCTGCCGTCCAGGCTTAATACCACAGCTATGTCATTATCATTCAGGTAATTGATTATTTCTGCATCCAGGCGGACGGCATTGGTTGTTAAAGTAAATTTAAATTCCTTGTCGTGTTTTGCTCCCTGTTCCCGTCCATAATGGACAATCTGCTTTACTACATCCATATTCAGCAATGGTTCGCCGCCAAAAAAGTCGATTTCACAATGCTTCCGGCGCTGGCTGCTTTGCACCAGAAAATCTATAGCCGCTTTGCCCACCTCAAAGGGCATAAGACCTTTTTCCCCACCGAAATGGCCCGTTCCGGCAAAACAATATTTACACCTGAGGTTGCAATCATGGGCAACATGTAAGCACAGGGATTTAACCACCGGGTTTTCCGGCAGACTGTATTCCCGGGGAATACTGTCCGCTGAGAACAAAAGCCCCTGCTCAATTAAATCTTCTATCTCGTTAATAACTTCCAGCAGTTCTTCATTTTTGTAATGCCGGCTCAGGTTCCTTAAAACAAGGTCCCGGACTGTCTCTCTGTCTTTTTCAGCATATTTTTCGTAATAATCCAAAACGTCCCAGGTAACGTCGTCCACAACATGGACCGCTCCGCTGTTTACATCCAAAACTATTTTTTTATCATCAAATTTAAATTTATGTATCACTTCTATCTCCCCTGATTAGCTTTTTCGCTATCCACAAAAAAAGGCCTACAAAATAAAAACCCAATCCCTCCGGGGATCAGGTTGTTTGCTTTTTTACTTTATGTACTGCTTACTTAGAGCAAACCTGATTACCTACTGTACAGGAAGTCTTGCAAGCTGACTGACAGGAAGTCTGGCACTCTCCGCAGCCGCCGGTTTTCAAGGTAACTTGTAAGCTCTTTTTGTTTACGGTTTTAATATGTTTAGCCATTAACCTATCCTCCCCGTTCATCTTTTTTATTTATGTTATTTTTCTAAATCAATTACTGATTATGCGCATAATAATGGAGCGGATGACGGGATTCGAACCCGCGACCTGCGGCTTGGGAAGCCGTTATTCTACCACTGAACTACATCCGCTCGTCTAGTCTATTATATATTATATGCAAGTTGGGCTTTTTATGCAAGTGGAGGAATTAGGATTATTGATTTGATACAAGTTTTTTAATTAGTTTGACGTCCGTTTCAAGTTGGTCTACTCTTGCAGCAATCTCATTGATTTTTACTTCCTGCTCTGTGTTATAAGCTACCTGCGCATAAATTAAATCTAAATTTCTTATAGATACCTTCAAAACCGTCATCAACTTTTTTTCCAGGTTGTCAACTCTTTTGTCGAGGCCGTCAAACCTTTTTTCCAGGCTATCAACCTTCTTATCAAGGCCGTCAACCTTCTTGTCTACGCTATCCACCCTTTTATTGAGGGATTCTCTTCCGAAACAATACTTCCTTTCATATTTTTCCCATGACTTAATTATATTCCTCGCTGTAAAAAAACGCAACGGTGTATTAATTCTTCAAAAACACATACAACAAAAAAAGCGCTGAATTTCAATTCAGCACTTTCCGTAATATTCCACTTGGTGACCCCTACGGGATTCGAACCCGTGTTACCGCCGTGAAAGGGCGGTGTCTTAGACCACTTGACCAAGGGGCCGCATAAAATGGTGAGCCATGCTGGACTCGAACCAGCGACACCCTGATTAAAAGTCAGGTGCTCTACCAACTGAGCTAATGGCTCAAAAAAGCGTCTCACAGGTTTATATATTACTATAAGATATGGTTTATGTCAACAGTTTTTATATACAAATCATCTCATTCTGTTCCATTATGGTAACTGGCGTAACAAGGTCCCTCCTGTGAGACCATACAGGGGCCTAAAGGATTAACCGGTGTACAAACAGTTCCGAAATGCGGGCACTGATGAGGCATAGCACCTTGCAAAACAGCGCCACAAAAACTGTCGTCCGGTTGGCCCCTTTTCTTTTCATTAAGCCGGAGGTTAAATTTCTTTTCAGCGTCAAATTTACTCCACCGCCTGTTCAGGACCAACCGTGACTTCGCCAACTTGGGAAAACCGCGCAAATAATCGTCCTGCACAGTAAATACCTGTTCAATTTTTTTCTGGGCTTCCAGGTTGCCCCCAGAGTTTACCACCCGTGTATATTGATTAAATACTTCCGGCTTTTCTTCATTTATCCGGATTAAAATATTTAATACAGAATGCAGAATATCTATAGGTTGAAAACCACTGATTGCAAAGGGAATTTTAAATTGTTTGTTAAGCTCTGCAAAAGGCTTGAGTCCCGTAATCATGGCCACGTGGCCTGGGGCAATAACGCCATCCACCTCGCAATTTTGCAGAACGCACTGAATTATGGGGCTCGTCATCCTGTGGGACGAAATTATTGAAAAGTTAGAAATCCCGCCAGCTTCCAGAATTGCCGCCGCTGTTGCCGGGGCCGTAGTTTCAAAACCCACGGCAAAATGAACTACCTCCCTGGAACACTCCCGCGCGATTTGTATGGCTTCGTTTATATCATAAACTATGCGGACGTCAGCTCCCGCGGCCCTGATTTCTTCGAGGGAACCGAGGCCGGTTGGCACCCTCATCATGTCACCGTGAACAGTTAAAATAATATTATCTGATTTTGCCAGTTTTATGCCCATCTCTATTTCTTCATTGGGAACAACACATACGGGACACCCCGGTCCCGATACCAGCTCAATATTTTCCGGCAGCAGTTGCCGTAGCCCATATCTGATTACAGTACTCTCATGGGAACCGCAAAAGTTCATCAGCCTCACATGACGATGGTGCATTTTTGTGTTTTCCCGTTTAATAGCGTCTAGGATTTGCCCGGCCAAAGCATCTGTGGCAACCAAATCATGATAATAATTATTTGTATCCTTAATAATTTCAGACACAAAGCCCGCGTGAACTACGACAGAATCTCCCAATTTAACTCGCGGAACCAGTGAAATCGAAACTTCCCTGAGCACTCCTCTGAAACTGCAAACTGCCCTTTTCCCCCGGATCTCTACAACTTTTCCCACAGTTGCAACACACATAATTACACCTTCTTCCTGGCTGAAATGATGTGAAACCGGTATCTATAAGTGAACAGGTTTGTTAAGCAAATTCACTAACCTGTCTTTTATGGCCCTGATTTCCTGTACAACCTGCCCACCCAGGTCGTAGGGAGCTATCCCCTGCATATCTGCTTTAATTATCTGCTCATTTAATGAAACCTTGCCTAATATGGGAAGTCCCGGCAGGCTGTCCTTAATAAAGTGCATATCACTTTCACTGCGTACTTTACTGCCGACTACATAAAGATTTTTAACCCCCAAATCTTTTGCCAGGGCGCAAATTTGCCTGGCGGTCTGGATGCTCCGTTGTCCGGGTTCTACCACCACAATCATGGCATCAACAGCATCGGCAGTGCCACGGCCTAAATGTTCAATACCTGCTTCCATATCCATAATTACTACTTCGTCTTTTTGAACAAGAAGGTGGTGCATCAAGCGCTTAATAAGGGTATGTTCCGGGCATACGCAGCCACTGCCCCCCTGATCTACGGTGCCCATCACCAACAGTTTGACCCCTTTATAGTTGATACAGTATTTTTCAGGCAAATCATCTACCTTGGGGTTTAAAATAAAAAATGTGCCATATCCACCACTGGCCCCTGTACGTTCTTCGGCCAGCTTTTTCATTTTGGAAAAAGGGATAACAGACCGGTATTGTTCTTCCGGTATCCCAATAGCAGAAGCCAGGTTAGCGTCAGGATCACAATCAATAGCCAGTACCCGGTATCCATCGGCAGCAAAAATCCTGGCCAGAGTGCCGGAAACCGTTGTTTTCCCAACTCCACCCTTACCTGTAACTGCAATTTTCATAATTTCAGCTCCTTTTGGGGTTTGCATTGAGAGATTAGGGCTGAAACCAGCCCTAATCTCTTTTTAAGATATATTTTCAAACATAATCAAAGATTATATCCCCAAAGCCTTGCGCCTTTCCCGAATTACTTCGTAAAGCTTGCCTGCTGCCCGGAGAGGGTCAGTCTCGACTATAAAGTAGCCACCTACCAGGTCTTTCAACTTATCAGTTAACACCTCAGTCACCAAAGAAGACCCGGTAACCTGAGGTATTATCCCCAGATGAGTCGGTATACCCAAAGTCACCGCCCAGGTACCTATAGCAACGGCCTTTTCGGACATAGCCTCCGGTGCGGACGCCACCACAGGTAGCTTGTCTAAATCGACTCCTAACTTATTGGCCAGAGCTGTAGCTACGGTAACAGCCCTGGTATTATCAACACATGAGCCCATATGCAGAACCAATGGCAGGGGGCCATTTAACCCGGCGGCCTCCCCGACAGCGGTAAGGACCGCCTTAAGGGAATCCCCGGCGTAAGCCTCAGTGGCTTCCTGAGTCATGAGCCCAAGTTTTGCAAAGGCGCCGGCTCCACACCCGGTAGCTAACAATAACACGTTATGCCTGGCCAGTTCTCTGGCAATAGTAACAAAGTTATGATCCTGGGCAACTCTGGTGGTGCTGCAGCCGGCAAATAATGCCACCCCTTGAATATTGCCGTTGACAATATTATCTAACAAAGGTTTTAACGGGTCTTCCTTATTTAGCTTGCTCAATGCAGCAAAAACTGCCTCAGCGCTGAAACCTACAATTGCTGTTTCTTTGTACTGGGGAATATTAATTTTATTTTTATCTCTTCTTTTATAAGCCTCTATAGCCAGTTCAACAACCCGCCGGGCATCTTCCAGCGCAGTTTTTTCTGTAAACTCCACATGAACTGCCCCCGGTATCTTATTGGTGGCCATAGTAGTTATCAACTGGGTATGGTAGCACTCCTGCAAAACGCCTAATGACGGCATGATACACTGAACGTCAACAACCATGGCATCTACTGCCCCGGTGAGGACAGCCATTTCCTGGGAAAGGTAATTTGTGGCCAGCGGGATGCCGCGCCTGGCCATTACCTCGTTGCCCGTACAACAGACGCCGACAATGTTAATCCCTTCCTTTGCGCCGGCCTGCCTTGCCTCTTCATCCATTGACCCGGCCACATCACAAATAATTTCGCTCAATAACGGGTTATGCCCATGCACGGCAATGTTCACCGCATCTTCTTTCAGAACACCGAGATTAGCCGTGGTTATGACCGGTTCAGGAGTACCGAAAATAACGTCAGATAATTCGGTAGACAAATACATTCCGGTATAGTCGGCCAGCGCCCCTTTCAAACCGCCAAGCAACAGGTTAACCGGATCAGCATCACATCCTACGTGAGTGCGATTCATAATGCCTGCTACAACAGCATCAATATTATGCGGCATGACGCCAAGGGCAGTCAGTTTTTCAGCACGCTCAGCGGTCATGGTTTGCCTGGCCCAACTGCAAGGAATACTGGAATTCTGCCGGGAAAAATCCTCCAGCGTAGCCAGGGCTACCTCTTTGGCCACCTGCCTGACATTTTTGCCTTCAGTGGACAGGCCCAGCCTGGCGGCGACGCTCATTAATTTTTTTTCATCTTTTATGCAGTACGCCGGGGCATGGCCCTCAGCTACTTCTAACAAAGTAAGAGCAATATGCCGTCCATGGTCGGAATGAGCGGCCGCTCCTGCCGCGATGCCCCTGATCAGATTTCTCGCCACAATGGTGTGAGCATCTGCCCCGCAAATGCCGCGCTGAGACCCGTTACCAAAGGGGTCAATACGGCACGGCCCTTTCCAACAGATACGGCAGCAAATTCCCAGCTCACCAAATCCGCACTGTGGCTGCATGCTTTTGAACCTGTCCCAAACCGTGTCCAATCCTGCCTCCTTGACTTTCGGCAGCAGCTCTTCAATTGCCTGGTCAACAAATTTATAATCCTTATTCACGCTTCTCCCCCCAATTTTATGCCCGCTTCTGCTTAGCTACTGAATGAGCCTTGGCCAATTCTTTGGCCCTGGCTTCAAGAATCTTTGTCCGGTAACCCTCAGGATCAACCAGCATTACAGCCTGCGTGGGACAGGCTTCCACACAGGCGCAGGTTAGTTGGCCATCTTTCCGGACGCTGCTGAAGCATAGGTCACATTTTAAGGCCTTGCCCCTTTTAGTCTTCCGGTTTGGTTCAGCATTAGGAACCGGAGTCACAACAATGGCTCCAAAAGGGCAAACCATAGAGCACACTTTGCAACCAACACAGTTTTGTTCGTTGATTTTGACTAATCCATCCTCCTGCCTGATAGCTCCCGTTGGACAGGCCTGGGCGCATGGCGCGTCTTCACACTGCCGGCACTGAATCGGCATAAACATGTCGCCTGCCTTGACCACTGAGTTGCGCGGCTGTAACTGCCGTTTTCCCGCTACAGCCGTTTGCAGGTCACAACCCGCGTGAGCCAGCGCACAGGCCAGTCCACAATTTTTGCAGCCCAGGCATTTCTGCGGGTCTGCATAAATAAACGAGTTCTCCTTAATTTTGGCCACTGGGATTCACCTCCTCTTCAAACTTTTCTGCTTCAATGCTTTCAATGTACAGTTCCCTGCCTGAAATAACCTGTACATTTATGCCCCCGCAGCGGGAACAGCGAAAACTATAATTGAGCACAGGAAACTCCTCCTTGCACTCCTGACACCTTGCCTTGAGCGGAACCCGCTCGATGACCAGGTCTGCTCCCTGGACCGCGGTATTTTCAGCATAAACTTCGAAACAGGCTATCAAAGTGGTATTCTCTATGGCAGTCATTTCCCCAACCCTGAGTTTTACTTTCAATACTTTTTTTATCCGGTGCTCCTTTATTTGGGCATTGAGCACATTGAAAATACTCTCTACTATTGCCGCCTCATGCATGGGCATCCCTTCCTCCCGTATAGTGAAAACCTTCGGAGCTAATGCATTAAGGTTGGCTATCTCTCGGTGCAGGAAATACAAGGGTCAATGCTGCCGATAATAACCGGAACATCGGCCAGTTTGTTCCCTGGAATCATGATTTTCAAAGCTTCCCAGTTCATATAAGTTGGTACGCGCCATTTGATGCGTTCAGGCAGATCACTGTTGGCCGTACGCACATAATACAGCAGTTCCCCCCGCGGCGCCTCCGACTTGGCAACTGCCTCCCCAGCGGGAATATCAGGCAAATAATCCAGGCAGGTTGGTCCCTCGGGCATATCACGGACACACTGTTCAATGATGCTTATTGACTCCGCAATTTCTCTTAACCTTACAATAGCCCTTGCCCTGACATCCCCGGCGGTTTCCACAGGAACAGTAAACTTCAACCGGTTATATGCTGCGTAAGGGTTTTTCACCCGTACATCATAATTGATTCCGGAACCCCTGGCGACAGGCCCGACTACTCCATACTCGACGGCTTTTTCTTTGGGTAATATGCCTACCCCTTCTGTTCTGAGTCTGACCAGGGGATTGGTACTGTAAATTTTGCAAATCTCCTGCAGCGGTTTTTTGAGCTGCTCTAAATTTTTCAGGAGGTATTTCCCTTTTTCTTCAGTAAGGTTGTACCTTACCCCGCCAATACTGTTGGCCGCCAGGTCCATCCGATTTCCATAAATTGTTTCTTTTGTATCCTGGACTATTTCTCTTAACTCCATTACGTGCATGAACAATGAATCGAAACCGATAATATGGGCTAACATTCCTGTATTAAACAAATGTGAGGCGATGCGTTTGATCTCATCAGCGATCACCCGGAGATATTCGGCCCGTTCCGGAACCTCAATGCCCGCCAGTCTTTCTAAAGCCATGCAGTAGGTGAAGGGGTGATTGTTGGAACAGAGTGAACATACCCGTTCTGTGAGGGTGATGTTCTGATAAATATTGCGTTTCAGAGCCAGATACTCCATTCCCCTGTGCACATGACCGGCAGTTATATCGATATCCGTTACTGTTTCTCCTTCGGCATGTATTTTGAAATACATTGGTTCCTCTAAGGCAACATGGAGGGGACCCACAGGGATTGTATAGGTGCTCAATTTTTATCCCTCCTTTCTGCATTAGCCAGGTTGACCTTTTCCCATAATGTCCTGGTTGTGGCTCCCTGCATAGCCTCAGACAAAGGAACCATCCCTGTTTCTCCAATATCGGTTCCCTCGGCCAGGAACAGGGGTTGGGGGTTGGGGTGTCCCAACACTTTTACAGGGTATAACTCCTGCATTTCTCTTTCATGCCAGTCGGCGCTCTTCAAAATGGGCGTAATCGATTTAATACTCCGGTCATCAGCAGGCAGTGATACTGTTACAGTGCAAGTACAGCCATCAAGATCGAAATGGTAAGCAATTTCCAGCACGTCAGTTGCAGTGTCTTTTTTTGTCCAGTAGGCCGTAATAGTAATTACCCGTCCCCTTAGACCGGCAACAATCAACGCTACCTGGTCTATTTTGTGGTGGTCAGCCAGCCTGCACCACCCCCAAACAGCGCCCTTATTATCTGTGTTCCATTGCAAACTTATCGCATCGCCAAAAAATGAGCGGAGTTTTTCTGAAAAAATTTCTTGTACTGATGCCACTTTATTTCACCTCTGAACGGTTACTACTTACCGGATCACAAATCTGCCGGCGGCACTCGGAACACAAATGAGTCAGCCTGGCTATATCGCCGTTGACCTGCCCGTAAGCCAGAGAAAGAAGGCGGGGACTTACGGGGACCATGGGTGTCCCGCAGTTTGCACACGGTTGATATTTTACTAATCCGGTTTCCACGTAACCGTATTTGTCTTTCTGTAAATGTGCAGTATGATAATCCCCGGTCAGGTGAATAGCCTTGGTCGGACAGTAATATTCACAAAGCCCGCAAAAGGCACAGGTATTATGCCATAAAGTGAATTTAAGCCCTCTTTTATCAGGAACTTCACTGAACTGAATTGCTCCTCCGGCGCAAACATGTTCGCACATTCTGCAGGCAACACAATTGTGGGCGTCAAATTTCACTTTACCCCGCAGTCCTTTGGGAGCAGAAGCCTTGCCAAAGGGATATGGTTCTGTACTCGGTCCCCGGATCAAATTCCGGAGCACAATTTTTATAAATGAAAACATGTTTATCCACCCCTACATCCTGGATTTCCATATTTTGATGGCCTCTACTATGCCGTCTATGATAGCCTGCGGCCGCGGTGGACATCCTGGAACATTAACATCAACAGGTATATAGGAATCAACAGGGCCGTGAACTGCATAACTGTCTCTGAACACTCCTCCCGAGACCGGGCAAATACCGACAGCCACAACTACTTTGGGATCAGGTATCTCATCATAAACCCGCAGCACCTTGTCTTTCACCTTGGCGGTCAAAGGCCCCGTAACCAAAACAATATCTGCATGCTTTGGACTGCCACAATATTTACATCCCAGCCGTTCCACGTCATATCTGGGAATCAGGGCCGTAGTAGCCAGCTCCACATCACATCCGTTGCAGGAACCGGCATTAATACGGTATAACCAGGGAGACCTGGTGGATATTTGGGGCAACAGGCTTTTCATTCTTCAGCACCTCCCCTTACCATTTAAAAAGTATCAAAATCAGACTTACCAAAGCCAAAGCGGCCGGCACAGTCAGGTAGAATTTAAAGGCCTGGTCAATCCTCAGCCTGGCGGTAGTGGTCCTTACCAATGTGATTGAGCATATCACCAGCACGACGCACTTGGCCATAAACCACAACAAATTTAATAAGGGACTAACCCCCAAAACAGTAGGGTAAAAGAGCAAAACAGCCAGGGTCAAAACTACGACTAATTTCAGGGAGTAAGCAATTTTATACAGGGCAAGACCCGGACCTGAGTACTCCAGAAGCGGACCTTCCAATATTTCTGTTTCGGCTTCCGGTATATCAAAGGGGACAACACCAACAGTGCCCGGGATAAAGGCCAGAAAGGCCAGGGCAGCCGGTAACATTCTGTAATCAAATAGTAGCGGACCATGATTAAGCTGATATTCCGCTATTTTACTTAATGAAAAGGTGGCTGTTTCGCCGGTAGCCAGGCCAACTTTTAAGGCAACTGTAACTAAAACGATTAACAAAGGAATTTCATAAGCCATCATCATCAACATTTCCCTGGAAAACCCTCGAGCGCCAAAAGGAGAACCGGATGAGGATCCTCCGATCATTAATGCCACCGCAGGTAGGGTAAGCAGGTATAAAATAATCAGTAAGTCTCCGGGTTGCCGCAGCCCTGCGTATACGCCGGGGAGAGGCATTAACGGAATGGCTGCCGCTAACCCGGCAACACCTAACAAAGGGGCGTATTGAAAGGCTGTCGGGTGCGCAGCCCGGGGTATAACCGTTTCCTTGCGCATTAACTTCACCAGGTCTATAAAAGGCTGGTAAAGGGGAGGTCCCACACGTCGCTGGATCCGGGCCGCCAACTTGCGGTCAACTCCGGCCAGAAACAGGCCAAAACTCAGGGCAAACAGGAAGCCGGGAAATATGAGCAGATTAAGCGCAGTCATGATAATTTTCATTACGATTCACCCCCCTGAGAATGACCGGCCACTTGACTATTGCTCTCATTAACCAATTAGTTAACTGCTTAGGGGCAGCATACAGGTTATGGGAATTTACGTGCATCTCCTCACCCCGTATATCGGCAACACCGCAGGTATGAATTTCGGTAACCCTCACTTTGCTGTTCCCCAATAAATAAACGGCCAGTCCTACAGTCAGCGATGTTACTATCAGAACAGTTAAAATCCCCATATTACCCAAACCCGATTCAATTCCAAAGAGACCGGCAGGAATAGAAGGCAGACCTAACCATGTTATTATTGATGTAATTACATTTAAAGCGAGTCCTGGTACTATCCCAAGGACAAGGCACAATATGGCCAGAATCACCATTGGAACCAGCATAGTCCAGGGCGCTTCCTTTACAGATTCCAAATGCTCAGGTAATTGCCCGAAAAATGCCGAGTGTAAAAACTTCATAAAGTAGGCCAGGGTCAGTACACTGCCTAACATAGAAAGCAAGGTCAGCGCCGCGTATCCTTTCTCTATGGCAGCCAGATAAATAACCAGTTTGGAAACGAAACCGTTAAAGGGAGGAATTCCGGCCACGGAAAATGCCCCTATGGCGAAGGCCGTTAAAGTAACCGGCATTTTTTTACCGATTCCACCCAATTTATCAAGATTGTCTATACCTGTTCTGAACATTATGGCGCCTGCCGCCAGAAACAGCAGATTTTTGAACAGCATGTGGTTGAGCAGGTGCAGTAGTCCCCCTGCCATTCCTAACGATGACCCCAGACTTATCCCGAGAACAATATAGCCGATCTGGCTCACGGTAGAATAGATGAGTATACGCTTCAGTCCACTTTGCAGTAAAGCCAGGAAAGCAGCCATCACAAGAGTGATACCTCCCACCCAGGCCATACCATACATTATTACCGGCTGACCGCCAATCAGGCCAAATTTACTCAGAAGGGTAACCCCGCCAAAAACATAGAACAGCTTTACCATGCCAAAAGGAGCACTTTTCAGAAGCACAGAAGAAATATAACCGCTGACAGGTGTAGGCGCCGCCGGGGGATGCATCTGGTAATCTATCCTGAAGGGTAACATGGCTGCTTTCATGGCGAAACCGGCTAACACCAAAATTATGCCGGCGGCTACCTGTCCGGAGCTTAAGCTATTCAAACGGACAGCCAGTTCACTCATCTGAAAAGTTCCGGCATTCACCGTAAGGAGCAGCAGCCCCAGTAATACCAGGGTTGCGCCGGTATAATTGAAAAAGAAGTACTTAAAACCTTCGCGCAAGGCATCCTGAGTTTCCTCATGAATGATGACAAGATACAGGGACCAACTGCTCATGATTTCCCAAAATACAAAGAAACTAAACAAATCTTTGCTCAGGGCCACCCCAAGCAGACCGCCTATCATCAGTAAAAACATCAGGTAATACCTGGTTTGGGCATGGCTGTGATCCATATACCCTACAGAATAGACCAGATTTAAGATGCCCATGAAGGCGATCAATAAAGCGAAAGATGTTGAAAGAATGTCATAATGGGAGTTCAGGTAAATGACAGCAACAAATGCCCCCAACATCGCAGTTGCCGCCCCCCAGCCGCCTAATTTGATTGAAACTTTCCCCAGGGCAAAGGCCATAAACGCTCCCATTATGCTGATTATCACAGGCCATGTCCAGACCGGGTTAATTTGGGGAATAATTTGCAGAGGCATACCGCCCCGCAATGCAATCAAATCAGCGGCCTTTTTAACAAGGGCCAGTCCGCCTTGCGGATAGAGGCCGTTAACTAAAGCCAGCAATGCGAGAACAGTCACAGGTACCGACATGGTCCAGGGCGCTTCGGAAATCTTGGGGCCCACATATTTTTCATAAAACATAATTCTTATCAATTTCAGGTAATAAAAACTCCCTATTACGCCCCCCGCCAGCAGCACCACGGCAAAAGGTATCCGGCCGGCTTCCACCAGAGCGTAAACCATTAAAAATTTGCTGATAAATCCGTTAAAGGGAGGTAAGCCCATAATAGACAGGATACCCACGGCAAAGCACAAGGAAGTCCAGGGCATCACCCTGCCAATGCCTCTCAGTTTATCCACATCCTGGCTTTTCAGCCGGAAGATTAAAGCGCCTGCTGCAAGAAACAGCAAAGTCTTCATGATTGCATGGTTCAGAACGTGATACAACCCACCGACCATCCCCAGGTAAGTGCCCGTTCCCAGGGTAAGCACTATTTCGCCAACCTGGGCCAACGTCGAAAACGCCAATAATTTTTTCAGGTCTGACTGCCGTAAAGCCATGATATCCCCATACAAAACTGTGATGGCGCCCATGACGGAAATGGCGTAACCTGTCATCGGTACCTTCCCGGTTGTACCCAGTTGGGCCAGCAACCCTGCGCCAAAAACAACAAATAATATTTTGATCAGTCCGTAAACTCCCGCCTTTGTCAAAATTCCGGACATCGGGGCGGATATGGATGATGGAGCCACCGGGTGAGCATCAGGCAGCCAGCTATGAAACGGAAACAGACCTGCTTTTACCCCAAACCCGGTAATAAACAGGATTAATATAGTTACTAAGAGAGCAGGGGATAACAAATGCAGGTTTGCGGAAATTGCAGACATATCAAAGGTACCAAGCTTAACATGAAGCGTTAATATGCCAAAATGCATAATATATGCCCCGGCTGTACACATCATGAAATACTTGAAACCGGCTTTTAGGGCCTTATCTGTTTGCTCGTGAACCACCAGGAAGTACGAAGACCAAGTCATCAGCTCCCAGAAGGTATAGAAGTTTCCCAGTTCCTTGCTTGTCGAAAGCCCTAAGAGGCTGCCCAACATCATGAGCAGGAAAAAGAAGTAGCGGTTGGAATGCTCTTTGCCTTTTAAATAATCCACCGAATACAGGGTTACCAGAAAAATTACTGCCGCCATAATAAAAGCAAAGAGTCTTGATAAACTGTCCAAACCGGTATCATTCCACACAAAATATACCGTTAAAGCCGTTATGAAAATAGCCGAGAGATTCCTCAGCCTGTGTGAAATCAAACCAATCAGATAAACAGCAAAACCGCCTGCATAGGGTAATAAAACTAAAACCGGCCAAGGTGTCTCAAAAGCAGGCATTGGCTGGCCCCCGTTGTTGGCCGTTATCAGACTGGCTGTATTTTGGGCAAAATGGATGAAAGGTTCCGGAAAAAGGCTCATAACAACGGTCATTCCGGCTAAAATAAGCATTAACAGGTTGGCAAAGGGAGAAACTTTAGTATTTTGCTCTTCAACAACTGCCAAACTATCTTGCTGTTCAAAACACAGCTTTTGGACCACCACCAGGCAATACCAAGCTTCAATAATGCTGCCCAAGGTTGCAAGAGCAGCAAGCAGCAGGTGCCCGCTTTGAATTGCCGAATAAATTATTAAAAATTTGCTTATGGAGCCTTTAAAAGGAGACAATCCGATAACTGAAAACAACCCAAAACTGAAAAGTACAGTGCAAAGAGGATAGCTTTTGATAATTCCTCTTAGATGATCAAGGCTGCCGGAACGCCTTTTCATTATTAATACTGCTGCGGCTGCAAAAACCAACCCACGCATTACAGCCTGGTATTCCAGGTGAAGGATTGACCCTGTAATACCAGTGTAAGTACCTGTTCCAAATCCCAATAACACATACCCTGTTTCCGCAACCGTGGATAAGATAAGCATAGCTGACAGGTTTTTAATGTACTTGAGTGTCAACATTTCGCCTGTCAACAAAATAAGTACACCCAACGCGGCAATCCATGGGTGAAAACCACTCAACAGATCAACGCCCACATTCTTTCCTCCTTTGTGAATTAAAGTACATCCTTCTCTGATTTAAAAACTATCACTTTTAATAACTAAATTCTGTCGGGCATTTGACAAAACCATAAAAAAAGAGCGACACGTTATGTCGCTCGAATCAAGATTGAGCTGCGTTATGCCGCTCGATTAAGATTTAGTTGAGAGTTCTTTTAAAAAACTGATGTCCTTTATTAAAATAGTCTTTCTATCCAGTTTTTTAATTATTCCGGACTTTATCAGATCATTAAAAAGGGTCGAAACTGTTTGCCGGGTAATGCCCAAAACCATGGCAATTTCCTCAGTAGTCAAACCAAGCTTGACCTCAATGCCCTCCGGACCGTGTTCTCCCTTATCCTGTGCTGCGTGTACCAGGAATTCCGCCAACCTGACATGGCTGTCCTTAAAAACCAGTCCATTTATTATCGTAATGGCGTTTTTCAGCAAGTCTCCCAACACTTTAACCATCGATAGAGCCAAAGCCGGAAATTTAGCAACGATTTCTCCAAACTCTCTGGTATCTACGAAGAATAAAGTAGTATCTTCCATAGCCTGGGTAAAGGCCCTCGTGTGTGTACTGTAAATGTCACCGGATTCCAAAATAGACAAGGTAAATTCTTTATCCTCATAAGCCAGGTAAACCCTGACTCTCCCGGACTTGATAAAGTACACTTTGTCTGGTTCTTCTTTGGGAAAAGAAATAATTTCTTTCCTGGAAAATTGTTTCGTCAAAAACGCTTTTCTCAATTCCTCATATTCCGGTGAATTAAGAGATTCCAAAAGATTAACATTTGTCAGTTTCATTCTTGTCGGCATATTATCCCCTCAAAATTGGTTGGGCTTTTTAACTAAAGTATAACCAGCTTTACATGAAATCAGCAAGTGCAAATTTAAAAGTTAATCTAATCAAAAATACCAAACAGCAGCTCCGATAATTTTGCGGTTACTTTTCCGGGCACGCAGCATAAGACCCGGTCGTTCACTTTCCGCACAGGCATAATCAACGAAAGGGAATTGGTCAGGAAAACTTCGTCAGCTTCATGCAGGTCCTCAGGCTTAAATTTGCCCTCGTTAATTTCCATTCCTTCCTGCCGGGCCAGTTTGATAACATGTGCGCGGGTGATTCCGGCCAAAAGCCCGCACGCCAATTCAGGCGTATTTAAAGTGCCCCTGCGGACAAAAAAGAGATTATTTACTGTCCCCTCAGTCAGGTAGCCTGCATAGTTCAGCATCAATCCTTCATATGCTCCTGTACCCTTTAATTCCTGTTTCGCGAAAATGTTGTTTAAAAAATTGCAGGATTTAATTGATACAGGAAATGCCTGGTCATAATTTCTTCTCGTCTTCAGGACAACAACGTCAACGCCTTTTTCATAGGTTTCCCCTCCCGGTTTGGCGGCAGGCCGGCAGGTAATGACCAGGGTAGGTTGTTGGCATACGGCCGGGTCGGGAACCGGCGGCCCTTCGCCGCGGGATACTGTCAACCTTACGGCTGCATGTTCCAGATTATTTGCCGCTACAGTGGCCAATACAGCTTTTTTTAGCTCCTCTTTGGTCCATGGAAGCTTTATTCTCATCATCCCGCAAGATGCAAGCAGTCTATCCACATGGTCATCCAGCCAAAAAACCGTATCCTTATAGGCCCGCATGGTTTCAAACAAACCGTCGCCATATAAAAAACCATGATCAAATACCGATATCTTTGCTTCTTCCGCCGGCACAATCCTATCGTTTAAATAAACAAAATCAGGCACTGGCTTCGGCCTCCCCTGCCGGTCGACTTTCGCCCAAAGCTTCCGCAATTTCCAGCGTCTTCAATAACGCCTCCGCCTTTTTACAGGACTCGAAATACTCCCGCTCAGGCACGGAATCATCCACTATACCTGCCCCCGCCTGTACATATGCCATACCCTCTTTGACAACCAGGGTGCGGATTACTATGTTCATTTCCATTTCACCGGCATAGCCGAAATAACCTATGGAACCGGTATACGGCCCCCGGCGGGTGGGTTCAAGTTCTTCAATTATTTCCATCGACCGTATTTTAGGCGCGCCGGTGATAGTCCCGCCCGGAAACACGGCTTTGAATAAATCGAACCGGTCTTTGCCGGGAGCAAGGTGACCCCGGACATTAGATACAATGTGCATAACATGTGAATATTCTTCGATAACCATCAGCTCATTCACTTCTACAGTCCCGTAAGAACAGACCCGGCCCAGGTCGTTTCTTTCCAGGTCTACCAGCATAATATGTTCGGCCCGCTCCTTTTCATTGTTAACAAGTTCCCTGGCCAGAGCCAGGTCTTCCTCCCTGTTCACTCCACGGCGGCGGGTACCGGCAATGGGCCTGGTCTCAGCCCAACCATCGCGGATTCTGATTAGCAGCTCCGGCGACGAGCTGACTATATGCATATCTCCAAAGTCCAGAAAGCTCATATATGGAGACGGGTTGACTTCCCTCAGTACCTTGTACAGAGTAAATGGCTCAACTTTGGAAGCATGTCCCAGCCGCAAAGAAAGATTCACCTGGAAAATATCGCCCGCTCTTATATATTCCTTCGCTTTCCTGACCATTTCTTCAAAATGTTCCTGAGTTACATTGCAGACGGGCTCAATTTTTCCACGGCAATTTAAATCCTCGGCAGTAATCCGGCGCCCGGACTTATTTTTGCGGATAGCTTCGGCTAACAAATGCAGTTGATCCAGCACCCGGCCATAAAGGTCAAACAGGTAATTCTCTTCTGATTTTTCTATGTAAGCACAAATAAAGATCTTGACCTTGCTTTCCTTATGATCAAGGCAAATGACCTTATCTGTAAAGAGAAAATAACTTTCCGGCAGCGCAAGGTCATCTTTCGCAAGTACCGGCATTTTTTCAAAATAGCGTCCCATATCATAGCTAAAATAACCCATGGCTCCGCCAACAAAGGGCGGCAGTCCTTCATATCGGACCATGGAAAGGTTATTCATTTCCGTCCGAAATTGTTCATATGGATCTGCTGTCACTTCTGTTGTTTTTCCTGCCAGGTAATTTTTTATTTCCACTGTCCGACCGAAAGAACGGTACACCTGCCAGGGTTCAAAACCAATAAAAGAATACCGGGCCGAACTTTCTGTTCCTTTACCGCTCTCCAGTAAAACCAGGGGTTTGCCCAAAAGCCCCAGTTTTTCAACAATTGTCACCACATTATCCTGTGGTTCCAGACTTGTCTCCAGGCCCAGGGGAATCCTTTTCCCTTTTTCAGCCAACCGTGCAAAGGTTGCAAAGTCCAAAGTATACATTAGGCTATACCTCCCTAGCGTCTTAATTTTTCCGGGCAAAAAGAAAACCGAATAGGATATCCTATTCGGTGGGATGTCCGCTTATGGGACTCAGAACATACCGAATTTAGAAAATATTTTCCCTGATTATCGTCTGGCTTCTCCTGGTTCCCACACCAATAATTGATACAGGCACTTCAACCAACTGGCGGATCCGCTCCAGGTAAGCCTTAGCTGCATCGGGCAAATCTTCATATCTGTTTACCTGCGAAATATCCTCCTGCCATCCTTTCATTTCTTCGTAAATAGGTTCACACTCAGAAAGGACCTTTAAGCTGGCCGGGAACTCGGTAATTATTTCGTTCCTATACCTATAACCGGTACAAATTTTCAAAACCGGCAGTCCCGTAAGCACATCCAGTTTTGTAATTGCTATACTTGTTAAACCGCTGATTCTCGCTGCATACCTGACGATTACGGCATCAAACCAGCCGCAGCGCCGCGGTCTGCCGGTAGTAGTGCCAAATTCATTCCCATTTGTTTGAATGAGCTTGCCTGTTTCGTCAAAGAGCTCCGTTGGAAAAGGCCCTTCACCAACCCTGGTGGTGTACGCCTTAACAATGCCCAAGACTTTGCTTATTTTTGTCGGACCGATACCCGCTCCTATACAAGCCGCTCCGGCAATGGGGTGGGAAGATGTTACAAAGGGATATGTTCCGTGATCGAGGTCCAGCAAAGTTCCCTGGGCGCCTTCAAACAGCACCTTTTTGCCTGCTTTTAAAGCATTGTTAATCAGCACCGATGTATCGGCAACATATTTGCGCAGCGCCTCAGCATAGCTCAGGTATTCATCAAGAATAGCCTTTTTATCAAATCCTTCGGTTTCATATACCTTGGTCAGTAAATGGTTCTTCTCCTCCAGGTTAATTTCCAGCAATTCTTCAAACTCTTCCCTGTCTAATAGGTCAACCACACGGATGCCAACCCTGGCGGCTTTGTCCATATACGCCGGTCCAATGCCCCGTTTAGTGGTGCCAATTTTTTTAGTCCCTTTACTTTCCTCTATTACTTCGTCCAGTTTCTTGTGATAAGGCATAATTATATGAGCCCGTGGGCTGATCCGTAAATTATCAGTCTTTATTCCTCGCCCAGCCAGGTATTCCAGTTCTTTTAACAAAACCAAGGGGTCAATAACAACGCCGTTGCCGATAAGGCACATTTTTTCCGGGTACAGGATACCGGATGGAATCAAGTGTAATTTGAATTCCTGATCCCCTACCACTACGGTATGGCCGGCATTGTTCCCTCCCTGATAGCGCACCACCAGGTCTGCCTGTTCGGCCAGAAAATCGGTAACTTTCCCCTTTCCTTCATCTCCCCACTGGGCTCCTATAAGCACAACAGCAGACATTTAAAAAATCACTCCTCCAAATTATCCTTTCCCTTCCCGTTGTAATCCGGTTTATTGGCCATTTCCCCAGCGTAATCCTTTTTCAATTGCCGTGAACAGTTAATTTTACTTTGCGCAACTTATTGAAAAATTAAGCAAATAAAATAACCCAAATAGAAAACTGAAAAGTTATCTATTTGAGCCATAAAACCAAATTACTACCTCCATTTACCTACATATAAAAGCACAGAATGACCAACATTAATATTTTACCAAACCCCTCTGTTGTTGTCAATGAACCTATCATTAATCAGCACGATGCCGTTCCAGGTTAACAAACTTTGTAAATTCCTTGAGAAAGCCAAGTTCAACGGTTCCCACAGGCCCGTTCCGCTGCTTGGCAATAATTAATTCGGAAATACCTCTTTTTTCAGATTCCGGGTTGTAATAATCATCTCTGTAAATAAACATGACCAGATCCGCATCCTGTTCAAGGGAACCACTTTCCCTCAAGTCCGACATCATGGGCCGTTTATCCTGCCTTTGCTCCACGGCCCGGCTGAGCTGGGAAAGAGCAATTACGGGCGCCTGCAGTTCCCTGGCCAGCAATTTAAGGGAACGGGAAATCTCGGAAATTTCCTGCTGTCTATTTTCACTTCTTCTTGAGCTTGCGGACATTAACTGCAGATAATCTATGACTATTAACCCCAACCCTTTTTCCGCTTTCAACCGGCGGGCCTTGGCGCGCATCTCGCTTACAGATAAACCGGGCGTATCATCAATATATATAGGCGCTTGCGACAATGGCCCCGCTGCTTTGGTAAGTTTTTTCCAGTCCTCTTCTTCCAGGTTGCCTGTTCTTATTTTCTGCTGGTCCACCATAGCCTGGCTGCAGAGAATTCTCTGTACCAACTGCTCTTTGGACATTTCCAGGCTGAAAATTGCCACCGGTACCTGGCCGCGTACAGCGGCATGTTGGGCAATGTTCAGGCAAAATGCTGTCTTTCCCATAGAAGGTCTGGCCGCCACAATAATCAGATCCGACGGCTGAAATCCCGAGGTCAGCCTGTCCAAATCCACAAAACCACTGGGCACACCGGTTATTTGGCCCTTGTTATTGTACAGGTCTTCAATCCGGTCAAAAGTCTGCATGAGAATATTTTTTAATGGTGAAAAACCCTCCCGCGCTTTCCGCTGCGACAGTTCAAAAATCATTTTCTCCGCGGTATCTATAAGTTCCGTGGGTTCCTCATCACTTTCGTAACCAAGAGCCACTATTCTTGTAGCAACATTAATCAGGTTCCTAAGCAGGGCCTTTTCCTCAACTATGCGGGCATAATACTCCACATTGGCGGCCGTGGGCACCATGGTGGCCAAGCCGGCCACGTATGCCGCCCCCCCCACCTGGTCCAAAAACCCCCTCTGCCGCAACTCCTCAGTAAGGGTAATCAGGTCAACTGCCTCATTACGTTCACTGAGGTCCAGCATGGCTTCATAAATGTGTTTGTGGGCATCCCGGTAAAAATCTTCGGGGCGCAAAATTTCGCTTACCTTGATTATGGATTCCTTATCGATGAGCATAGCTCCGAGAACGGATTGCTCAGCGTCCAGGTTTTGTGGAGGTATTTTTTCCAGTGGTAAACTCAAGGCCTATCCCCCCAAACCAGCAGGTTAACCAACAAGGGATTTTTCTTCGGCGGGGAACATGAACTCGATAACATCTTCCACTCTGCCGGCCAAAATAACCTCTATACCTTTTAAATCATAAGGCACATCTTTTTCATTCTCTTTTGGGACAATCACATACTTCATACCAGCCTGTTTGGCCCCGTAAATTTTTTCAAACACCCCGCCAACAGCCTTCACTTTGCCCTGGATGGAGATTTCCCCTGTCAGGGCCACGTCCTGGCGAATAGGTTTGTTTTGAATAGCGCTGATAATCGCGATCAGGATAGCAATACCGGCCGACGGCCCGTCTATTTTGCCGCCACCCACCACGTTGACATGAATATCATAATTGGATATATCTTCACCGGTAATCTTCCTGATTACTGAAGCAGCATTAAAAACCGAGTCTTTGGCCATACTTCCCGCCGTTTCGTTGAACCGGATTTTGCCGGCCCCATCCTTGTTAACCGGGAAGGCTACTGCTTCAATTTCCAGGACAGACCCGACAAATCCAATAACCCCAAGGCCGAAGACCCGGCCCACTTCATAGGTATTTGATGCCTTAGTTATCACATAAGGTGACAGGCGGCTGACTTGCAGCACTTCCAACACATCATCAGCAGAAATAAAGATTTCTTTCCCCTCATCCCCCGCATTCTGCCTCTTATAAAGGGCGAGGCCATAGGCATCAGCCAGGATATTTATGGCCTTACGCCCTTCAATGGTATATTCGCTGATTATTTCGGGAACCCGGTCATCCAGTTGAACTTTTAATTTTACCGCCGCTTTTCTAATAATCTCTTCAATATCGGACGGAGTCAGCGGTTCAAAAAATACTTCTGCGCACCTGGACCGAATAGCCGGCGGAATATCTTCCTGGCCCCTGGTGGTGGCGCCAATCAATACAAAATCCGCCGGCGCACCTTCTTCAAATATCTTTTTAATGTACTGCGGAATATTGGGATCAGTAGGGTCATAATAAGCTGAATCGAAGGTAACTCTTTTATCTTCCAAAACTTTTAGGAGCTTGTTCTGTAACATCGGGTCCATTTCACCGATTTCATCAATAAAAAGCACCCCTCCATGGGCTTCCGTCACTAAACCCAGTTTGGGCTCAGGAATCCCTGTATCGGCTAAATCCCTGCGGGCGCCCTGGTAAATTGGGTCATGTACCGAGCCCAACAACGGATTTGTTACATCCCGGGGATCCCAGCGTAGAGTTGTTCCGTCCACCTCTACAAAGGGCGCATCTTCATCAAAAGGCGAACCGGGAATTTCTTTGGCTTTTTTCAGTGCCAGCCTTGCTGCCGTCGTTTTACCAACCCCCGGCGGACCATAAAGGATGATGTGCTGCGGAAAGGGAGAAACTATCTTGGACAGCAGGGAACGTATGGCCCTCTCCTGTCCCACTATCTCTTCAAAGGACGTCGGCCGGAGCGCTTCCATCGCTGATTTAGCCAGCTTTTTATGCTCCATCTTCTCCAAAATGGCCAGTTTTTTCAGTGTTTGGGCATTTTCCGGCCCGGCAGATTCTTTTAATATCTGCATTTTTATCTCTTTTACATATTCTTCATGCCGCTGCTGCATGCGGTCGGCAATCTTCTTTTCCAGTTTGTCTTCCACCGACCGCCGGGCTATCACATCAGCAATTTCATCCTGTATTTCATCAAGAATTTTGGGTATCTGGTCAAGGGAAGGCGGAATATCCAGGGTAGGGTCTTCGAAAACTATGCGCTGCAAACCAAGTACTTTTTCTTGCAACACTTCAGAACGTATGAGATTTAAGGCTTCTAATTTACTGGCCTTGAGTACGATTTTGTCCGACCCGTAAATATTGGTTAACAGGCTAAAAATTGCTGCTACCTGCCTGTTTAAATGGTCCTCTTCAGTAAATTTCGCAGACAAGTCCGGCTTTTCGGTCCGGGTAATAAATTTATCCAAAAAGCTTTTCATCAACTTACTCCTTTCTTATTCCCCAACTACCTTTCTTATCCCTCAACTACCTTGACAGTAAACCGGGCTTGTACTTCCGGATGAATTTTAACGGAAGCCTGGTAAGTTCCCAGGGTTTTAATAGTATCAATTTCTATTTTCTTTTTGTCAACCTGAATCTTGTGTTGCTCATAGAGTTTTTCTGCAACATCCTTACTGGTAACAGAGCCAAACAGTTTGCCCCCATCGCCAACCTTAGTAGCCACTTTTATTTCCAGCCCTTCAATTTTTTCAGCCAAGTTTTTGGCTTCTTGTAACAGTTGGGCTTTTTTGGCCATTTCCGCCTGCTTTTTCTGTTCTAGATTTTTCAGATTGCCTTGTGTAGCTTCGACGGCTAAATTGCGCGGAAACAGAAAATTGCGGGCATAACCCTCAGCCACATTGACTATATCGCCTTTTTTGCCCAATTTTTTCACATCTTCCATCAAAATAACCTTCATAAAGTTGATACCCCCTCGAAAATACAAACCTAAATCTCACGGCCAAGCCGGCGGAAATTAACAAAAGAATCAAATACCCCCAACAAAGCAAATAGCACAAGGGTTCCTGATAAATTCAATATGGCTATAATAACCATAAAAACTTTAAACCATGCCGGCAGTTTCCAGTTTTTCATCAGATGTATAGTAATTGCCAATCCTATAACAGTGTAAACAAAGGATATTACAAATACCATATTTTTGCCCATGATAGCCAACTTCTCAATATGGAAATGGTCACCTGCCAGGGTCAAGACAAGTCCTATAATTAAAAACCAAATAACATACCAGGGTAACTGCCATTCGACAAACCTGGGAAGTCGGCTCATCTCAAATCCAAGCCTTCTCATTACCCTTTGCGAAATAACCCAGGTCAGGAAGGCCCGCATCACGGCAGACAATATCAGCGCTGCCGGAATCAGCAGTGTTATTAGCTCAACCGATTGATAAAGCGCATCTTTGAGCATAGATTCACTGATCCCTTTTTGTGCATATATATCCAGTAGTCCAAACTGCTTATACAATGCCAGCGCTTCGTCAACTTGTCGAATGAGCTCATTCTTCGCAGGAATAATATGGATTTTTGCCAAATATAAAAAGCCCAGGATAGTGACGATTTCTGCCGCCACAGCCACCACAGTACCCACTATCAGGCTCTTCCCGGCAGCGTATTTCTTTTTTATTAACCACCCGTAGCAAAAAGCCAAGGGGGAGAGTTCTATAGCAAAAAGAAACACCGTCAAAGGGTCAAACATAAAAAGCAATAAAATTAGCGAAACCGCCAACACCATAAATCCGGATCTTAAGTCTCTTTTTGTGATTATTACTATAATGGGTATTCCCCATAAAAAATCAGTAATAAAACGCACCGGGGGTACGCCTAAAGATAAAATTCCCAAAAAAGTTGCCAAAGCAGCAAGTAATGCTCCTTCTGCCAAGGGCTGGACTGCCCGTTGTTGGTTCAAATGATTTCACCTCTTCTTACCGGTAACGTAGCGCAAAAATGCTGATAAGTCCCCGTACCAGCGTTCTACCTCATGTCCTTCCTCAATACTGCCGCGCAACTTGCTTTCTATATGCAGGTCTAACCTGGAAAAATTTATGCCCAGGCGCCGCGCTATTATGTATGAGGTAATAATAATTGAGGCCAGAGCTTCAACAATAATTTCCTCAGTACCTTTAAGCATCGCCTTAAACAAAGCTGCCACCGAACCGGTCAGTTCGGCCTTTAGCCATTCTATAATTCTGATGTTTTTGGCAATATCCACGCCTTGATTATTCAGGGACACTTCGCAACACCTTCCTTGGTCGCACATGTCCTTTTACTATTCTGCATATATTTACGAATTTCCTCCCGCCCTGTTTATTCAATTTATTCCTATAAAACTAATTAAAAACAAGTCTTTAAGCAGCCTTTTTCCACCAGAAAACAAAAAGGAAGCACTGGCTTCCTTTCCGCTCATTTTTTCATAACAACTTATTATTCGGCTGTGAAGGGCAGCAACGCCATGTGCCTGGCCCTTTTAATAGCTGTCGTTAACTGTCTCTGGTGTTTCGCACAGTTGCCGGAAATCCGGCGAGGCAAGATCTTGCCGCGTTCGGTTATATACTTCCGAAGTTTGGCGCTATCTTTATAATCGATGGCTTCCACCTTGTCTACGCAAAAGGAGCAAACCCTTTTACGAGGTCTTCTGCCACGTTCACGCTTCATATTATCCCTCCTACAGGTTTACTAGAAAGGTATATCGTCATCGGAAAAGTCAACAGAAATACCCATCTCTTCAGCTCCGCCAAAGGAAGCCGGCTCACTGCCGCTTTTGGGGCTCAAGAAACGAACCGTATCGGCCACTACTTCCGTAACCCAGCGGCGCTGTCCGTCCTGCCCTTCAAAGGAACGAATCTGCAACCTTCCGTCGACAGCAGCCAGTTTACCTTTTGATAAATAGTTAGCGCAATTCTCGGCTTGCGCTCCCCAAACAACTATGTTAATAAAGTCTGTCTCCCGCTCTCCCTGCTGATTTTTAAAAGGCCTGTCAACAGCAAGGGTAAAGCCGGCAACAGCTCTACCGTTAGGTGTGTACCGCAGTTCCGGATCTTTAGTTAACCGGCCAATCAGGATGACCCTGTTTAACATTAAATAACACCACCTGAGTTCTTCTCTCCAAACAAACTATTTATCTTCTTTAACGATCATATATTTCATTATGCCGTCAGTAATCCGGAATACCCGGTCTAGCTCCTGTGCGGTTGCAGGCTCACCGTTAAACTGCATCAAAACGTAAAATCCTTCCCGCTTATGATCGATTTCATAAGCCAATTTACGTTTACCCCACTTGTCTAGTTTGACGAGCTCACCGCCGGTGCCGGTCACAATACCCTGGAATTTCTCCACTATGGCATTGCTTTGTTCTTCATCCAGCTCCGGATTAATGATATACATAGCTTCATAGGCTCGCATATACGAACACCTCCTCCCTATGGACTAACGGCCCTACCACAATGGTAGAGCAGGGCAGTAAAACACTCACAGGCCTCGATGAGTAATTATAACACAAAAACCTAGGTTCTGGCAAGAAATAGATGCGCAAATCCTATCGGACCTATACATTAAAACGGAAGTAAACAACGTCCCCATCCTGCATCACATAATCTTTTCCTTCCAGCCGGACCAGGCCTTTCTCCCTGGCCGCCAGTTGTGAACCGGCAGCCATTAGGTCATCATAGGAAACTACTTCCGCCCTGATAAAACCTCGTTCAATGTCGGAATGAATTTTCCCCGCTGCCTGGGGCGCCTTGGTTCCCCGTTTGATAGTCCAGGCCTTGACTTCCTGCGGGCCAGCGGTAAAAAAGGTCATCAGTCCCAACAACCTGTAGCCTGCCCGGATAAGTTTATCCAGCCCCGATTCCTCCAACCCCAGGTCCGCAAGAAATTCCGCTTTTTCGTCGTCATCCAGTTCAGCTATTTCCGCTTCTATTTTGGCACAGACCACGATAACTTCAGAATTTTCCGCTGCCGCTATTCTTTTCACCTCTTCCACAAAAGGGTTTCCCTTTCCGTCGGGTAAATCTTCCTCGCCAACATTGGCGGCGTATAAAACCGGCTTGGCAGTCAGAAAATTAGCATCTTTGATTATGGCCGCTTCTTCCGGATTCAGGCCCAGGCCTCTGATAGGCTTGCCGGCATCCAAAGCTGCGTAAATCCGTTCCAGCAATTCCACTTCTGCCGCTACTTTTTTATCATTTGTTTTTAACAGCTTCCGGCTTCTGTCCAGCCTTCTCTCCAGAGTCTCCATGTCAGCCAAAATAAGTTCCATGTTTATTGTTTCAATATCCCTGGTCGGGCCGACACTGCCCTCAACATGGGCAACATTATCATCCCGGAAACAACGGACCACATGGACGATAGCATCCACTTCCCTGATATGGGACAAAAACTTGTTTCCCAAACCTTCTCCCTTACTGGCCCCGCGGACCAGACCGGCAATGTCCACAAACTGGGTAACAGTGGGAACAACCCGCTGGGGATTAACCATTTCTGCCAGCTTGTCCAGCCTTGGGTCCGGAACTTCAACTACTCCTACATTGGGGTCTATTGTACAGAAAGGGTAATTGGCTGCTTCCGCACCCGCTCGGGTAATAGCATTAAATAACGTCGACTTGCCGACGTTGGGGAGACCTACGATACCAAGCTGCATATGTATTTCATCCTTTCTATTTAGTTCCACGCAAAAATTATACCCCAGTTAATATTGGGGTGCAAGCCTGCCTTAATTCTCTTCACTTTCCACAACAGACTTAACCACGGCCTTAACGCCTTTTTCAAACTTGGGCCGCGGCAGCATAACCTGGTGATTGCATTTCAGGCATTTCATCCGAAAGTCCATCCCTGTCCGGGTAATTTCCCATTCGTAACCGCCACAGGGGTGGGGTTTCCTCATTTTAACTATATCCCCTACTCTGAATTTGTGCATATCACCACCTCCATTCAACAGGAATCAGTAATTTCCTTCTTTCGCCTTCGGGGCTTCTGTTCGCTTATCCCCACTAATATATACTTGTTTTGGGTAGGGAATTTCGATGCCTTCCTTATCAAAAGCTTCTTTGAACCTTTTCCGCAACTCCCTTTCCACCCGCCATTGTTCCATCGGCTTAGTTTTGGCCACACAGCGGATAATTACTTCCGAAGGTCCAAAAGCTACAACCCCCAATATCTCAGGCCCTTCAACTATTACATCCTGTAGTTCTTCTGCAATTTCGCCGGCTACTCTGCTCATAACATGAATAGCTTTGTCAATATCTTCCTCATAGGCAATGCTCATGTCTACCATAGCGCGCATACTGCCACGGCTGTAATTGGTAACGGCGGTTAACATGCCGTTAGGGACGATGTGCAGTTCCCCACCCCAGTCCCTGAGCTTGGTAACCCGTAATCCCATTTCTTCCACAAATCCCGAGTATTGACCTGTAGTAATGTATTCACCCACAGCATACTGGTTTTCCAGCAGGATAAAAAAGCCTGTAACAATATCTTTTACCAAACTCTGTGCACCAAAACCCAGCGCCACGCCAATTATTCCGGCACCAGCTAAAAAAGTTTTAATGTCGGTGCCCAGCAAAGTCTGGAGCAATTCCTGCAAAACGCCCAACCCCACCAGAAAGTAAGCTGCATAGCGAAGCGCACTCTTCAACAGGGTGCGCAGGGTATTGACCCGGCGTTCGTCAAAGTAAGGCCTCCTGTCACCGAAAGTAAAAACTTTGTTTATAATAAAATTGCCCAGCATTAACCCAATTTTGGCTATAACGATTATTCCAATAATTTTATATGTGACCGTAAAAACCTTTGCCAAGGTCTCCTCTGAAATTAGAGGTATCTTTTGTAACCAACGTTCAATTAGTTTGTCCATAGAGGTCCTCCTAAACATCATTTCGGCCATAGGATATGTTTACAACTTTACCAGGTTTCTTTCCTTTAGCTTGCAAAGCCTTCAAGGCCAATTCCTGCCCCGGGTGATGCAAATCTCCCGCTATTCGCGATAAAATCTCTTCTCCTTCATTTCCTATGCCGGCCAAAGCTCCTATAGCGCTTGCCACCACGGTCCACTCGTCATCTTCGGTCGCTGCTGCCAACCGCTCAAGTACCCGTTTATCCTTAAAACGGCTCAGGGCTTTTATTGCGTGGATCCTTACCCTAGCATCGGAATCTTTCACCGCTGCCAACAAGTCTTCTTGCAACCCGGCAGGCTTTAATTCAGCTAAAACTGACGCCGCTGCCCTCCGCACCTCCACCGAGGAGTCTTGCAGACCCTTTTGAAATACCGGTTCCAGCCCGTTGGCATTTATCATACCCAAAATTTGAATAACATAGGCGCGTACCTTTTCATCAGCATCGGCTGCTGCTTCCGTCAAAACAGGCACGGCCGGCTCTCCAATAGCCGCCAATACCTCTGCCACCCTGGCCGGCAACCATTTTCCCGGATTGCGAAGAGCTTCAACTAATAAGGAAATGGTTTCTACATCCCTCATTTTCAGCAGCGCTTCCGCGGCCACTATTTTAACTTCCTCGTTTTTATCGGCCATGGCCTCCACCAATAACTGCCCGCAACCGGGCGGAGCCAGCTCAACAAGCTTTTCTATGGCCGCAATTTTTTCTTTAGCGTTGCCATCTTTTAAGATGTTTATCAAAGTTTCGCTGTCAACAGGAACTTTTTCCTCCGATTTCACTAAGGAACCGTATTCATTAACGGAAAACGATTTATTACTTCGCGCCAAAAGAAACAGTACCCCTAACATCAAAACAAAAACAAGGGCGCCAATTAAGGGCAAATTCATTTGAATATCAACCTGCCTTTCCCGTTCGCCAAGTAACTTCGACGCTTACCGGGTTTTTCCTGCCGACAAATTAACCTCTTTTTCACCATTGCCGGTACTGCAGAAAAAAGACCAAATGGCTGAACAACTTTCTGCCATTTGGTCTCCTTATCAATACTTTTCATTACCTGCTTGTTCAAAAAAGGCTTTATAAGCTTTGTATCCCATGTAAATGTCGCCTTTATGGGCCACTTCAAAGGGAGAGTGCATACCCAGCAGGGCCACGCCGCAATCCAGGACTTCCATACCGTATCTGGCGATATATTGGGCGATCGTGCCGCCGCCCCCCTGGTCCACTTTGCCCAGTTCGCCCGTTTGCCATATTACTTTATTTTCCTTAAAAATACGTCTCACCTGGTTAATAAAGCCGGGGTTGGCATCGCTGGTGGAATATTTTCCGCCGGAACCTGTATACTTGGTAATAACCACACCATACCCCAACCTGGCTGCATTGTATTTATCCACGACATTAGGATAGTTGGGATCCATCCCGGCGCTGACGTCTGCCGATAATGCGCGGGAATGGGCCAGAGTCCTGCGACAGTATAGTTCGTTATAATCGCCGGCAACCAGGTACAGCATTTCAGCTACAGCATTTTCAAAAAATCTCGATTTCATCCCGGTATTTCCGGTGCTGCCGATTTCCTCTTTGTCGACAAAAATGGCTACTGAGGTATATATGGGACTTTGCACATCTAAAATAGCTCTTAAAGAAGCATAGGCACATACCCTGTCGTCTTGTCCGTAACCCCCCACCATACTTCTGTCAAGTCCCACATCCCGGGCCGGTCCGGCAGGGACTAACTCGAGTTCAGCGCTGATAAAGTCTTCTTCCGTAATGCCATAACGCTCGTTTAACAATTTAAGGACAGTTAATTTTACGCGTTCTTTAACTTCTTTATCTTCTACAGGAATACTGCCAACAAGAATATTCAAATCTTCTCCCTTGATAGCTTCCCCCATTTTTTTGCCCATCTGCTCCTTGGCCAGATGGGGCAGTAGATCGGAAATGGTAAAAACAGGCTCCTCGGCCTTTTCACCCACCATCAGTTCGGCAACGGTTCCCCTGGCTGTATAAACTACCCCATGCAAAGCCAGCGGAATTGCCGGCCATTGATATTTCTTTATTCCGCCGTAATAATGAGTTTTCATTAAAGCCAGGTTTTGATCCTCATAAAGAGGTTGAGGTTTTAAGTCCAGCCTGGGGGCATCAACGTGAGAACCTACGATATTCAACCCTTCCCAAAGTGGTTCCTTCCCAACCACCACTAAAACAGCGCTTTTATTCTTATAGTTAATAAAAATTTTGTTTCCCGGTTTCAACTTTTTGCCGCCCTTGAACATCTCCTCCAGGCTTATAAATCCTTTGTCCCGGGCCTGTTGGATAATTTCTTTAACCGTTTGTTTTTCTGTTTTTGCATTACTTAAGAAGGTTTTGTAGTCTTCGTTAAACCGCATAACCTCCTCTTTTTCCTTCTTATCAATACTATCCCACACGAGTTGGGTCTCAGCGCATAATTCTTCTTTTAACTTTTCACCGGGCGATTTGGTTTCTTCTTTCTTATTCATAAACTCGCTCCTCCAATTAGTTGCTTATATTTTGCGAAAGTTGAATATATAATATTTTACTTTATAATCGCCAAATTATAACCTTTTCTAGCTTAGGAAACTTATTACGGTCTCCGAAAACGTGGTCATAAAAACAGAACTGTTGATTATTTCAGCCATTCTGCCCAGTAATCCTGTATCCGTACCCTTTATAGCGCCTGCGGCCGCCAGAGGAATCAACATGCCTATCGTTATCATCAGGCCTATTATGCCTGTGAGCAGCCCTAGAACCGCCCCTCCCAAATGGTCCAAGAAAGTAACCGGGGCCGGCGATGTTTTTTTGAACCAACTGGGAATGGTTTTACCAAGGAAACGCGAAACCAAAAAGTAAATGAAAGCAAAACAGATGGCCGTCAGCAAAAACATGGCCATTAGGTACCCCAAGGCATCCCCGAGCGTATGTATATTTTTAGTAGCAGGCATTTCAGCTATCTGCCCAAGGTAATCAATAAAAGCATCCCGGAAAGTTCCCGGCACTGACAAGTTGGCAGCCACGTCTTGAGCTTTTTCAAAAGGTATGTCGGCAATCCGGGTCTTATTTACCGTGGCTGGCAGGGAGGCATTGTCCAGAAGCCAGGGCATCATTTTTTTCGTTATACCAAAAGAACGGTCTATAACCTTTGCTAAAACTTCGCTAAATAACAGTGCCGATACAAAACCCACAACATAACCCAGGAAGTTAAAAAAGCTGACCAGCATTCCTTTGCGGTATCCTCTAAAAATTGCCAAAAACAGTCCCGCAGACAATAATAGGTCCAGTAAGTTCATACCCGCTCCCCTTTCATATTACTTTCTTAATATTTCCACCTGTTACATGCAATTTCCTGTATAAGCGACAACATTTTCTAATCTGTGGTGAGGTGCGCTGTCACCGGGTTTTCCCGTTATCAAAACAGATACAAAAAATATGGAATACTCCAAAAGGATAGCCCATAAGTTTTTGTCAAAAATTATTCCGAAATTTCGGGGAGGTGAAATGTTTTCCGGAACGGGGCTATAGTTTAATGCGCTAGTTTTTTTCATGGAGGGTTGGGTGGGTTCTCAGGCTACCGTTAAGGAGCGACTGCGCCCGCAAAACTGCAGACAAGAAGGCAGGAGGTTCCCGCATGTTTGAAGATGGCGAAGGCCGCCGGAGAGTCCAGCACTCAGCTCAAGATGAGTGCTTGGACGGGAGGCGGCCTGGCTTTTAAGGAAATCAACATGAGCCATCGAGTTCGGGAACGCTGCCTTCTTGTCAAGGTTTTGCAGCATAAAGCTCCGTGGTAGCGGAAAACCCCACCCAATCCTCCAATAGACTAGCTAAGAACTATGGGAGCGGAGGATTCGTTTAACCTCCCCTTGCCCTCAGGTCCGATTCGAATTTTCTACCTGCTGCAATAACCAGTCGGTCCAATCCCTTATTCCTTGCCCGGTACGGGCAGATACAAAAAATATCTTGATATGCGGATTGATAAGGCGTATATCTCTCTCCAGAGTCTCCAAATTAACGTCTGTGAATTCTAACATATCCACCTTATTTATCAGAACTGCCGCAGATTCTTTGAAAATAAGCGGGTATTTGAGGGGTTTATCATCGCCCTCCGTAATGCTTAAAACAGCTATTTTCAGATCTTCTCCCAAGTTAAATTCCACAGGACAGACAAGATTCCCCACGTTTTCAATAATCATGAGGTCCAGTTCGTCCAGGTTAAAAAAGTTTAACGCCTTCTCAACCATTCTGGCATCCAGGTGACAAGCCCCGCCGGTGTTGATCTGTTTTACCGGGATCCCATGCTTTTCAATTCTTTGGGCATCCTTGGCAGTATAAATATCACCTTCTATGACGCCCATCCTGATACGGTCCTTAAGCAATTCTATGGTCCTTTCCAGGAGTGTAGTCTTCCCCGCCCCCGGAGAACCCATGACATTTATTGTAAAAACCCGCTTTGCCTTTAACAGTTCTTTGTTGGCTTTGGCCGTTGCCTCGTTGGCTTCCAGTATTCCCGTATTCACTTTAATCTCCATCAGTTTCTACCTCCAGACTCTTGATTAACAATTCCCTGCCGGCAATTACACCAACATTAAAAGACCGGCACTTGGGACAAACAGGCTGGTATATATCAACAGGCCCTTCCCACCCACACTCATCACACTTTAATTTAAGAGGTACTTCCTGAATTTCCAAAACGGCTCCTTCTACAGGCGAACCTTTCGCAAAAACTTCAAAAGCCAACTGCAGTGCATCGGGAACCGCATTGGTTAAAGCCCCAACAACCAGTATTACTTTAGTGACTTTAGCATTGGGATAAGGTGCAATAGTCTTGTTGATCACGTCGAATACACCGGCCATTAATGACATTTCGTGCATAACAACAACTCCTCGTCAAGCTACATTTTACCATGCCCGCAGACAAAGGTCAAAAAAGCTTCACCGTTTCATTACGGGTGAAGCTTCTTAAATAAAATCGCACTATAGGCAATTTTCCGAAAACGCAAAATACTTTAGTCAGCGGTTTGGCTAAAATGAAACTTCTTCTTGCTCAAGGGAAGCCGGCTGTAAATTCGCGCCTGCCGGCATGCAGCCGGTTATGATTGATTTAAGAACGTGTTTGCCGCCTACAAAGCTTAAATATACATGAATTCCTACGGTAGACACAAAAATCCAGGTAACCAGATAATGTACCTGACGCATCGTCACAATTCCGCCAAGTAAATTTCCCAACCAAGCCAACCCCGAAAAATACAGTATAAAACCTGTCAGCGCCTGAACCCCTAATAAAATAACCCAAGAAGAATAAACCAGTTTTTGTCCGGGGTTATATTTCCCGAAATTCGGGCTTTCTTTGCTCAAAAACAGATAGTATTTTGCCAAAGCCGGAAAGCCTTTTACATCCCCCGGTGTAAACATTATTTCTTTATAGTCTCCGCTATAAAAGGAATAATACAATCTTATTATCACACCGTAAATTACCAGGTACATAAACATAAAATGCAGTTTTCGGGCTACGTCCATATTGGGGAAAATATTGAACCTCAGTGGACTATGGATATAAAATCCAGTCAATATGAGCACAGTAATGCAGAGCATATTGAACCAGTGTAAAAACCTGGCGGTTCTGGTATGAACTAGAATCAATGGCTGCAATTACTGCCACCCCCAAAAAAGTTTAGGCTAACTATTTTCTTATTATGTTATTCATCATTGCTCAACGGATATCCTGCTACTATTGAAGGCAGAATGCCTTTAACGCTAAAGAACTGCATCCCTTTCTACCTGGTTATCTGATTAAAATATCCCGCCTTAATTGCCTTGCCCGTTTTTTCTCTTAAAAATAGACTTCCTTTTCGTTCTTCTTCCTTTCCTAAATCGCCGGAATTATCACCCCCTCTTTATATTCTCTTCTTTTAAGAAAAGGAGGTTTTTTTCAGGCTTTCAGTCAGGTAACCTAACGGTTCTTCTCCCTGGTCCAGACCCTCATAAAATAAGGTTGGCCGCAAATCCCCGTCGAGGTCAGGTATTCCATAGCGCAAAACATGTACTAAGGTACCAATAACCCAATCGGAATGGGGAGGGCACCCTGGGATGTTTATAACTGTTTGGCCCGCCAGTACTTTGCTAACTCCCTGGCAGCCTGTTGGATTTGGCTCAATCGCCGGAACCCCACCAAAAGCCGCACAGGTTCCCAAAGCTAAAACCGCTTTAGCTGAAGCGCTCAACTTTTTGACCAGGTTGAGTAGCGAAATTGGCCGGCCGTCAGCATCTTCACCCACAATGCAGTACAAGCCATCTGCCCCTGTAGGGATAGCCCCTTCTATAATAAGATAAAACTGGCCTTTATAATCCCTGGCAATGGTAAGCACTTTCTCTACAAAATCATTTTTATTGGCCACAGGCTGTTGCAGAAAAGCCAGGCTTTTAATTTTTATTAAGGCATTTCTTAGCTTGGGATGAACATTATCCAACAGCGATATGGAACATCCCCCGCACGATGCCCCCTGCAGCCAAATAACCGGAGGACATCCCATTGCCGCTTCTTCCAGGGTACGTACAATTTCGGGTATATATATTTGTGAAATCCCGCCTTCACCCGATGAACCAAGACATAACTGGCTGAAATCCTTTTTGCTCAGATAAGTCATTTTAGCCCTCCTTTAAACCGCACCATCAGTAAAATGCAATATTTGTGCCAATTATCCAGTTTCCTGTTTAATTAAACAAAAAAAGCCCCCTCTCAAAAGTTTCTAGGGTTAAGCCTTTTTCCAGCAATATGCAAAATAGAGCCAGGACGACAAAAATATAAATAATGTTTATTTTTTATACAGCAATAGCCTTGTAAACATCCTTTTCCTTTATATTAACATGTAATAATTCCAATTAAAATAGCTTGTATATTTTTTATACATGTATATTATTTATACATTAACCTTCTATTTTCTTAATAATTTTACCGCGATTTTACTCAAAAGCCCGCAAAACCCTTACTATTTCTATGGGGTACTCCAGGTTCGCCACCGTCAATCCGATCAACGCCTGTTCCACGGGACCATTGGCGCCCAATTTATCTTTGGGTGAATAATTGAAAACGAACGGATCAATTATCAGGTACTCCTTAATCAGCCCTTTTTCTAAAATGATTTTGTGCAATACCGGCCCGGCCGGAGATTCGACCACGGCAACCCCTGTTCCTTCCTTGGGAACAATCAAAGGAGACCCGGCTAAAGCCTTCTCCGGTTTAAGGTAATTTATCCAGTTTTTTATTGCATCCAAAAGGTCAATGCATTCGCCAGCCTTAATGAGCTCCCTACCCAAGACACTGTTCATTCTTTCATTCGGTTGCATCATAATGGACCTGCCATTTGCTATCGCCCTGGCCAGGGAACCAACTTCCACCACATTGCTCCGGTACCTGCCGGCTTTTAGCCAGGAATAAGCAGCAGCTTTATCGCCTTTTTTATCTGTGTCACCATGCGAATCCCAGCTAAAAGTGTCGTCCAGCTCAATATCCTCCGGTTGTACGGCATCCAATGAGCTGCCGCGCCAATACCACCCTTTCTCTTGGCCAGACTTGAGAAGTTTCTGGGGAAAAGAATGCACTGCCAGGTACCTGTTCTGGCCAACAGGAGTGGTAGCCCATTCCGGGTAATACTGCATAAGAATCTTAACGTCATTTATGTAGGTATTACTGATAAACCCTTTTATTTCTTCCAAATAAGCGAGTAATTTCAATATTTTGCGTGTATCAAGGGTCTCGCTCAGTCCGCCGGGTACAACAGTAACCTGGTGCGGAACCCTGCCGGCAAGCAGGGCCATCATCTCCTGAAGCCGGGTCCGGAAATGCATTGCCTGCCAGTAATGTTCAATTAATACCTTGCTTTGCTGCACAGGGATACGGGCTGGACCGGGTAACATATCTTCATCCTTTGGTCCCGGAATATAAGCGAAAAGAATCCCCTGGTAAAAATGATACAGGTGGTAGTAAATAAATTCGCACCCTTGCAAAATATTTCTTGCCAGCATGCCATTAAAGGTTTTTTCCATGCCACTAATTGATTCCAGAGCTTTCGCAGCTGCCAGCCCATGCGCTACTGATAAGTGGCTGTTTATTCTTAAAGCCACCTGCAAAGCATCAAAAGGATGCCTGCCTATCAGCATTTTTTCAAAACTCCAGTACCCCCTTATGCCGACCCTCGCCGACCTTATACGAGCGCCCTCATATTCCAGTTCCACGGATAAAGGTTGGTTGCCGGTACTTATCGGATTAACGGTAAACCTATTCATCGGGCTCACCGCCCTTTTTTCGCCATCCGGCCAACCGTCCTGTCAAGGCATTACCCGCTAAATGAGCTGTAAGCCCGACCCCGGTAGCTATCCCTAATGTCAGTCCTATTGTATCGGCAGTTGAGTTTATGCCCGGCAGGTCAATCCGGGGCATCCTGGTATAAAAAGGCATTGTCAGATTGGGAAAGATGGGTTCCGTGCACCCAATGCACGGAGAACCGGACTGTACACACCAGCTCTTTCCGTTATTCCACAAGCGAACTGAACAGTCTCCGTGCGTCAAAGGACCTTTGCACCCCAGCTCGAGCAAGCAACCCTCCTCACCGAAAGACGTGGCAAAAAGGCTGTTATCAAAATATTGGCGGCGAGGGCAGTTGTTATGTATTAAACCTCGGTAGAAGACCTGCGGCCGACCATAATCGTCCAGTTCTGGCATGCCATATAGGATCAGGTGTGCCAGTGTCCCGACCACCCAGTCGGGATGAGGCGGACAACCGGGAATATTGATAACTTTATTTTGGGTAAATATTTTATCCAGCCCGGTATTATCCAGGGGATTAGGCTTAACCGACAACAGCCCGCCGTAGCAGGCGCAGGAGCCCAAAGCTACCACACTTTGGGCCATATCACCCAGTTTTTTTATAAATTCAGTTAGGGCAACGGGCGAACCATTCTCGTCATCGCCCACAACAAAATATTGCCCCTTTTCTGCTTTCGGTATCGCACCTTCCACAACTAGAATAAACCTACCCTGATTCTCCCGGGCAAAGGCATATTGTTTAACAATTGATTTAAAACCCTGCAGTTCTGTCAAAACAGGATGAAAATGCAGATTTATCAGTTTTTTCAATAATTCACGGGCTTCCGGTTCAACAGTATTCAGCATCGAAGAACTGCACCCTGCACAGCCGGCGCCCTGGACCCATACTACCGATTGCCTGGACTTTTGAAAAGCTTCCGCCGCGATAGCAAATAGCGTGCTACTGCCACCTACAGCTATAGCGCCGGCTGCACACAATTTTAAAAATTCCCGCCGGGTGAGCCGCTTCATCCCCATCCCTCCAAATATTGAAATCCGGTTAAAGCAGGCCAAACTGTTTTAGTTTCTGGTATAAGGTAGCCCTGGGTATGCCCAACAACTCAGCCGCATTTACCTTATTGTTATTGGTAAGTTTCAGTGCATTTTCGATCATACTTTTTTCAAGTTCCTGAACTGCCTGTTTTAGAGGTTTAATTTTAACTTCTTCTCCGGGCCGAGAATTGACTCTTACCTGCGCCGGTAAATGTTCTAATTTTATAATATTGCCGTCTGCAATAACCATAGCCCTTTCTAATACATTCTCGAGCTCCCGCACATTTCCCGGCCAATCGTATGCCACAAGGGCTTCCATAGCCTCATCGGAAATAATTTTGGGGGAAACCCGTTTTTCTATCGACATCTTTTCCATAAAATGCCCGATTAAAAGCGGAATATCCTCTTTGCGTTCCCTGAGGGCCGGAACATAAATGTTTAAAACATTAAGCCGGTAATAAAGATCAATTCTAAACTTACCTCTTTGTACAAGCTGTTTCAACGGTTTATTGGTAGCAGCCAAAATCCTGACATCCATTTCTATGGTATTTGTACCACCTATTCTCTCGAACTGGCGCTCTTGCAATACACGCAGCAATTTGGCCTGCATATTAAGGGGCATATCGCCTATTTCATCAAGCAAAATCGTTCCCCCATGAGCCAGGTCAAATTTACCCGGTTTGCCACCCTTTCTGGCCCCGGTAAAGGCCCCTTCTTCGTAGCCAAACAATTCTGATTCCAGTAAAAGTTCCGGTAAAGCAGCGCAATTTATTCCGATAAATGGCTTGTCCCGGCGGGAACTTAAGTTATGAATGGCCTGTGCAATTACCTCTTTCCCCACACCGCTTTCCCCGATTACCAACACGGTAGAGTTAGTAGACGCCGCCCTTTCAACCAACTGTTTCACTTTTTTCATGGCTAAGCTCTCACCGATAATTGCATCAAGTAAATCCTCGCGGCGCTGCATATTCAGGCGGTTTCGGTAATACTCAATCTCTCCGCGCGATTTATGCAACAGGTAGGGGAAGCACATGTCAATCTCCGCCAGTCCCTGGTAAGCAGCTATAGCCTGTTCCCGACAGGTATCATAACCGCAGGATCCACAGTTCAACTCGTCTTCAGGCCTTATTTTATACGTTAATTTTAAAATTTCTTTAATTTCTTCCTCACTTGGTACTGGATAATCAACATGCCTGTCCACAAAGCGGGTTTTTAAATCCAGCCCGGCGGCGGATATTTTTGCCTGTTCACCAAACCTTCGCGCATAAGCGCCCACCAGGTTGCGCCTGGTAATGAGATCAACATCTGAATCGATTTCCGGTCCATCTATACATCCGTTACAAAACAGGATATCTACAAATCGGGGCATAATTGCACCGGTACTTAAGTTTTTAATTATTTCAAAACAATTTTCCCTTCCTTCTATATTAAAGAACTCCTGATTAGAAAGGTCGAGTTTATAGCCAAGGTTGGCAAGCAACCCCCCAGGTAAGGGGAAAAGCTTGGCCTTGCCGTTGTGCAGAATGTTGGGATTTGATTTAATCTTTTTAAGATCGATGCCTTTTTCGTGAAACATTTTTTTCAGTTCTTTAAAAGTCAGAACCGCATCAATAACACCCCGGCCCCTTAACCGGGCTTCTTCTTTTTTGGCCACACAGGGCCCAATAAATACTACTCTGGCTTTTTTTCGATGCTTTTTAATGTATTTGCCGCAGGCAATCATGGCCGTATCTATGGGCGCCAAATATTTAATCAAATCAGGATAGTGTTTTTCTATCAAACCGACAACGGCCGGGCAGAAAGAACTTATGACCGGAAATTCCGCTTTTTCAATCAGCTTTTTATACTCCGGTATGGTCAGTTGGACCCCCAGGGAAACTTCCTCAACATCGTGAAAGCCCAATTCATAAAGCCCGCTCAATACGTTATCCGCGGGAAATTCCGGAAAGGCTGCCGGAAAAGAAGGCGCAACAATAGCAATAACTTCCTTTTCAACAGCCAAAAAGTATTCTGCTTTACTGATATCGGAAGCAACTTTCTTTGCTTTTTGGGCACAGACCCGCACGCAAGATCCGCAGGCAATGCACCTTTCTTCTATAATTTTGGCCTGTCCCCTGTCAACTTTGATCGCCTTAACCGGGCAGTTGCGGACACAGGCGTAACACCTTTGACACTTCTCACTTATTGTCGTAATAACCGACATATTTTTTCACCTCTACCTGCGTATATTGGCGCCAACAATCTGCAACCGTATATATGAAACAGGTGATATAATGTTTAATTTTTCGACAATATTCGCATAATTCCTTTTCTACATGCTTATATTAATTTCACCACAGCGTGTATAAATCTCCTTTAGCCTACATATAAATATTTGGAGCATTAACAACTTCAGGAGGTTGTAATGTCTTTGCTGAAACCTTTTTTTAACAGTAACAACCGGGCTTTATCCTGCCGGATCCATATGGAAGACCCCGAAGGCAGCAAAAAAATCAGTGATTATTTAAATTCCTGTTTTGCTGAAATCCCTGGTTTTAGTGAGAGACCAAAAGTAGTGGTTTGCATAGGCTCTGACCGCTCCACAGGCGATAGCCTGGGACCTCTGGTGGGCACTAATTTATTAAGAAAAAAAGACCACCCTTTCCAGGTAATGGGTTCCCTGGAAAGTCCGGTACACGCCAGCAACCTCGCTGAATACCTCAAAATTTTGGAAACAATGAATAACCCCGTTATTATGGCCGTTGATGCCTGTCTTGGTAATCTCGACAGTGTCGGGTTCATCAATATAGGCCAAGGCTCTTTAAAACCCGGCGCCGGTGTAAATAAATGCCTGCCTGCAGTGGGCGATTTACATATTACCGGTATTGTAAACGTTGGCGGCTTCATGGAATATTTTGTTCTACAAAATACCCGTCTTAACACCGTTATGAAAATGGCTGAACTTATCAGCGAAGGCCTGGTGATGAGCTGCAGAAATATGCTTGCATGATTTCCCTGCTGTTGGAACAAACTAAAGACAGCGATTTAAAGGGGGAATGATTATGCAGTTGTCTTCCGGCGAACGTTCCATACTGGCTTATTTTCCCAGCAGTTCCACAGCGAAAGAAGCTATGGCTGCTTTAAAAAAAGAGGGAATCAGTGAAATACAGTTGGACAGAGTCAGCCGCTTTGGAGTTAGCCTGGACCGCGAATTTAATAACCCTATAGCCGGACAGGCGGATACTATAACAGGTCTTACACTTTATTCCAGCGACACAGACCAGTACACAAATAACGATGCCCGTGTTCTTATGGCTACCGACCCTTCTGTCAGCGGAATTGGCGCCGATGATTATGGGGTGGCAGGCGGCAAAGCTTTTTTACTGACCGTAGTTACAGACGAACATAATCTGGATAAGGCCGTGGCCATTTTAAAAGAAATGGGAGCTTATTTTTAACCGGTATCGGCTGATCGGAGGGAAAACTGTATGAATAAGAAGACCATTGATAAAACAAAAAACCGGTTGACTTCCAAAATAAAAAATGCTCAGGAAGTCCCGATCTTTTCTCAACAACAAATCAATACGTTTAATTCAAAATACGTGGATAGTTTAGATGAAGTGCTGGCTGTGTTAGATGAAACCAATGTTACTCCGGACTTGAAAAATATGGAGTAAGCTGTTTACAGTGGATTAACTACTTGCTGTTTAAAGCGGCCTCTCTTAAAGCCCGCATAACTTCATAGTCTGTGACCTGGTCAAAAACCATATAATATTGCCCCACAGCATAAAAATCATCAGGAGTAAGAGGACAAACCATTTCATCCAATTCATTGGCCAAAGAGAGTAAAGTATCTTTAGGAGCTACAGGAACAGCAAGAATAAGTTTCCCTGGGTTCCGGCCATTGATTGATTTTATGGCGGCCCGGACAGTATAACCGGTAGCTATGCCATCATCAACTAAGATAACAGTTTTATTAGACAATTCAGGGAAGGGCCTCTGGCCCCGATACCGCTCCATACGCCGGGAAATTTCCTCCCGCACCAGGCCTGCCTCTTCCACCAATTCCTGTTCGGAAATGCCCAGCATGGAAATCAGTCGTTCTTCGCAGATCATAGTCCCATCCTGGGTAATGGCACCAATAGCTACTTCCGGGTTAAAAGGAGCGCCAATTTTCCTTGGTATGATTATGTCCAGGGGGGCATGAAGAGCTTCAGCCACTTCCGCAGCTACAATCACTCCTCCCCGGGGAATACCCAGTATAATACAATCCTCGTTTTTATAATCTTTCAGTAATTCGGCCAACTGTTTGCCAGCCTCCTGCCGATCCCGGTACCTCAATTACTTATTCCCCCATCCCGCTGAATTTACTGTTTAATATGCCCGCAACTTCATGCGGCGAATATCCCTGGGCATTAATCAGCAATACTCCTGATGGGCTGTTTATCCCCATGGTTGTCCCGTCTCCAAAATAGTCTACGGAGTCAAAGCCGGTCAAATCATTGGAAACTCCGGAGTAAACAATAGCATCTACGGGCTCTTCATTTTCCTCAAGACTAACCACGTCATAACCGGAATCCTGCAAAACCCTTTCCGTTTCATAAAGGCCTTTCTGGACTGCAACTTTAAGCGACATATCCCCCAACCTCCTTATTTAGTCAGCAATTTTATTATGTTCACGGAGGGTAGAGGAATATTCCAAAATTCGCTTGACAATTAAATTTAAACAAAAAACCACTCTGATTATTTTCGCTGTAAAGCTATTCTTATAGCTTCCAGCTCTTCGTCGGAAAGTTGATATGTAGAATTGCCGTTTTTTACCGGCTTGGCATAAGTTCTCTGGTCATCCCGGCCAAAAATACTGCTTAATACCACTCCGTCTCCAAATTTATCAAGCAGGGCAACAGCGAAACTCAAATCGCTTCCCGTATCGGCAAAGGCGTTAAAACGGACTACGCCAACCTTTTGGATGGACTTCTCAGTTATGCTTTTCAGCTCCCTGCAAATAGCAGCAATTCCGTTCATCTCTCTTACAACTTCAGCCACCCGTTCCATATGGGCATGGAGAATATCTTCCAGATTCCTATTATCCATGCCCCTGACAAGCTTTTTATACCTTTTGTTTAAATTTATGCACCGGCCCAATAAGATAAAAAACAGTACTAAATTTAACACCCCTAATACAATACTAAAAATTGACAAAAAAGGTCCGTTCATTTCAACAACTTGTATCAAAGTCTCCATAATTTCACCTCTACTGCGATGGGTTATAGGAAATATAAATTCAACAATCCAATATAAAATCCTCTTGGCACAGAAAATTTCTGTGTCTTTGCCTGACCCCCTTAAGTTGACAAAGAAAAAGTCCCCATATTACAATGAAATCAAATCCTCAAGGGGGGTAAATAATGGCTACAAACAACAAACTTTCCGAATTAAAAAATATTGTCGCTGCATTTGATTCCGCGGTTATCGCTTTCTCAGGAGGATGTGACAGTACCTTGCTAGCCAAAGTGGCCCATGATGTTTTGGGTTCTAAGGCATTAGCCGTAACCGCCGTATCTCCAACATATACGCAGGCTGAAATCGAAGAGGCAAAAAAGCTGGCTGATTCTTTGGGACTTAACCATATGATTATATATACCAATGAGTTGGAAAACCCTGATTTCGTATCCAACCCGCCGGAAAGATGCTATTATTGCAAAAAAGAACTGATGTCCCAGCTCCGTGAATTGGCCCGCAGCAAAAACATTGAAATAATCCTGGACGGCGCTAACGCCGATGACCGCCATGATTTCCGCCCGGGGCAAAAAGCCTCCAAGGAATTAGGTGTTCGTAGTCCTCTGCAGGAAGTCGGTTTAACTAAAGCAGAAATACGGTCTTTATCCAGGGAATTAAACCTTCCCACATGGAATAAACCGTCACTGGCCTGCTTGGCTTCACGCATACCTTACGGCACAAAAATAACCAGGGAAAACCTGGACAGAGTTGGTAAAAGCGAAGAATTTTTATTGTCTCAGGGGTTTGTGCCTGTCCGGGTACGGGACTATGGGCCTACTGCGCGGATAGAAATTTTACCTGACCAATTTACCAATATGATTTCTAAAAAAGATGTTGTCCTCCGTAAACTTAAGGAATTGGGTTATATATACATAACTTTGGACCTGGCCGGGTTTCGAAGCGGCAGTATGAATGAAGTTATCAGTAAGGAGCATAAGCTATGGACAGACAATATCTAAAAGATCTGCTGCAAAAAGTCAAAAACGGAACAGTCAGTATTGAGGAGGCTTTAGATTCACTAAAGGTATTGAAATACGAAGATTTAGGCTTTGCCAAGGTTGACCACCATCGTAATTTACGCAATGGGTTCCCCGAGGTAATTTTTGCGCAGGGAAAAACACCGGAACAAGTAGTTGCTATTTTTGCCAAACTGGCCGAAAAAAACAAAAACGTATTGGCCACCCGGGCTTCGCAGGAAATGTATGAGGCTGTAAAACAAATCTGTCCTCAAGCCGTTTACCACCCCGCAGCCCGCTGTATTACCCTGCGGCAAAAAGAGCTTCCCAAACGGCCTGGTTCCATACTGGTCATTAGCGCCGGAACAGCCGACCTGCCTGTAGCAGAAGAAGCGGCTGTTACAGGCGAAATAATGGGAAATACAGTGCTGCGGCTTTACGACGTAGGAGTAGCCGGTATTCACCGTCTGCTGGATAATCATCAACTGCTTTCCCAGGCTTCCGTGATAATTGTGGTCGCCGGCATGGAAGGTGCATTGGCCAGCGTAGTGGGTGGGCTGGTTGATAAACCGGTTTTGGCTGTACCCACCAGCGTGGGCTACGGCGCAAGTTTTGGCGGTATTACCGCCCTTTTGGGCATGCTGAATTCCTGCGCTGCAGGAGTAGCCGTTTTTAATATTGACAATGGTTTTGGCGCTGCCGCCATGGCTTCAAGTATATTACGCTTAAAGGAGTCTTCGGCATGAAAACGCTTTTTCTCGACTGCTTCGCCGGTATAAGCGGCGATATGTTTGTCGGTGCGCTTTTGGATTTAGGCGTTGATTTTAAAAACCTTCAGGAGCAGTTACAAACTGTCCCTGTTAACAACTACCAAATTGCGGCTGAAAAAGTAATCAAGAACGGCATTACCGGCACCAAGTTTTCAGTGTTTACCATAGTTGCCGAAAAACAGCACCGGCATCTGCACCACATACATGATATCATAGATAAGAGCGGCCTTAGCGCTTCTGTGAAAAGACAGGCCATAAAAATCTTTTCTCACCTGGCCGAAGCGGAAGCCAAAATTCATGGCATAACACCTGATAAGGTACATTTTCACGAAGTCGGAGCCGTAGATTCCATAATTGATATTTTATCTGTCCTTATCTGCCTTGAGCATCTGGCTGTTGAAGAAATCATCTGTTCTCCTCTACCGATGGGAAAAGGCTTTGTGCAATGTGCCCACGGTATTATTCCCCTGCCTGCTCCGGCTACACTGGAACTGTTACATGGTTGCCCGGTCACAGAAACGGATATTGAAGGGGAAACGGTTACCCCAACGGGAGCTGTACTTGCAGTAAACTTAGCTAAAAGATTCGGCCCCTTCCCCGCTATGAGTGTTGAAGGCGTTGGATATGGAGCAGGAACAAGGGACGGAGAAATTCCCAACCTGCTGCGGGTTGTGTTAGGCCAGACCCAATCGGCGGCTCCCTTTCAGCAGGATAAAGTGTCAGTCATTACAGCAACTATCGACGACATGAATCCGGAATTTTACGACTATGTTATGAACAGGCTTTTTACTGCCGGAGCCCTTGACGTGACACTTACTCCGTTGCAGATGAAAAAAAACAGGCCCGGCCAACAGCTAACCGTACTTTGCCCGCCTGATAGATTAAATCATCTCGCCAATATCATCCTGCGGGAAACTACTTCCCTTGGCGTAAGGGTGAGAGAAGAGACACGGTTTAAACTGAAGCGGGAATTAAAGGCGGTGGAAACTCCTTTTGGCCCGGTAATGGTTAAACTTGGAAAGTGCCCCGCTACCCAAAAAGTATGGAATATCGCTCCAGAATGGGAAGATTGCCGGCTTTTGGCCGTAAAACACGGGGTTCCGGCCAAAACCGTTTATGACCAGGCCAAATCGGTTGCTATGTCCCTTTACTTAGGTAATGACAAAACCGTTACCACGGAGTACACAGAGGACACGGAGAATTAATTATCAAAGTAAGGTTTATGAGTTATCCAGTAATGAAGTTTCAGTTAGCTCTTAATAAATTTTCTCGATCAGTTTCCTCTGTGCTCTCTGGGCCCTCTGTGGTGATTTTTGCCACAGAGCATAACCAGCTATGTTCTACCGATTACCGGTGAAATCAAACTTCTTCAGCAATCTGTTTGATACCTGCCACGGCTGCTTCAATATCTTTCTCCGTATTAAAATATGAAACACTCAACCGGACCGTTCCCTGTTCCAGGGTTCCCATTGTCCGGTGCGCCCTGGGGGCGCAGTGCAACCCACTCCGGCAGGCAATGTCAAAGACTTTGTCCAGCATAAAGGCAACTTCAGACGAACCGAGCTTTCCTATGTTAAAAGAGAGAACGGGGGCCTGCTTGTTTACATCGGCTGGACCGTAAAGGATCACACCATCTATTTTTTTTAGCCCGTCAATGAGCATCTGCATCAGGTGATTTTCATGTCTTCTAATGACATCGAGCCCTTTATCCATGATAAACCTTATACCCGCGCCCAGTCCGGCCAACCCCGGTGTATTGAGTGTGCCGCTCTCTAACCGGTCGGGCATAATGTCCGGATGCCAGGGAGATTCGGAGTTGCTGCCTGTACCGCCTTCTTTTAACGTTGTTAAATCAACCCCCTCGCGAACATATAACCCACCGGTACCCTGTGGACCATAAAGCCCTTTATGTCCCGGAAAAGCAAGCAGGTCAATATTCATTTTCTCAACATCAATATCGTAAACCCCTGCCGTCTGGGCTGCATCTACCATAAAGGTAATGCCTTTTGCTTTTGCTATTTTCCCCACTTCGGCAACCGGCATCAGTGTTCCCGTTACATTACTGGCATGCGTCATCACTATACATTTTGTATTGGGCTTTAAAGCTTCCGTAAGCTTACCGACATCCAGGAAACCTTCCCTGGAACAGGTAACCTCAGTGTATTCTATACCTTTTTTTTCCAGAACTTTCAACGGCCGGACCACCGAATTGTGTTCCATGGATGTGGTTACTACATGGTCTCCGGGCTGCAGCAACCCTTTTAAGGCAATATTTATTGCCTCTGTTGCGTTGGAGGTAAAGGCTACCCGCAACGGGTCTTTAATATTAAAAAGCTGCGCAACCAGTTCTCTTGTTTCGTAAACAATCCTGCCGGCAGCCAGGGACATTTTATGCCCGCCCCGGCCGGGATTAGCGCCGGCATGGCGAAGGCAATCGGTTACCGCCTGGATTACCTGTTCTGGTTTTGGCCAACTTGAAGCTGCGTTATCCAAATATATCAATTTATTCTTCTCCCTTCCACACCTGCAAAGCTTCCGGAAACGGTTCCAAAGCCCGTTCCAAAAATCCAAAATGCATAGCAAGCAATACGCCATAATTTACGGCTGGTATGCCTAAATTTTTCAGCATATTCAACCTGTATAACATTTCTTTTCTGTTCAACATACAGGCCCCGCAATGTATCACCAGTTTGAATTGCTCTAGGTTATCCGGAAAACCGTAACCGCTCGACCACTCATAGTTTATTTCCCCACCAACAATTTTGTTCACAATGCGGGGTATTTTTATACGTCCTATATCATCAGGCTGCCTGTGATGAGTACATCCTTCGGAAATCAACACCCGATCCCCAGGTTTAAGCCCTTTTATGGCCTTCGCTCCCGCCACGAGAAAGGGCAAATCCCCTTTATACCGGGCATACAAAACAGAAAACCCTGTCAACAAAATATCCGGTGGCACCAGTGGGCCCACTACACCAAAGGCCTGTGAATCGGTAATGACGATTTTAGGTTTCACCTTGGCCAGAACTTCTGCCAGGCTGTTTTCTTTAACCACTACCGCATGACCATCCCTGTCCAAAACGTCCCTGATTGTCTGGACCTGAGGTAAAATGAGCCGTCCTTTCGGAGCGCCCGTGTCTACCGGGACCACCAGCACAGCCATTTCATGGGGACCCAGAATACCATCCAGAATACCAAACGAATCATCGTTTAATAGTTTACTCATTTTCCCCAAAGTTTCTTTTAATTCGTGGATACCTTGCCCCGTTTTTGAACTTACCGGGGTCCACGGTATCCCTTTTCTCGAAAAAAGATTGTCTTCAGGAACCCCAAACTTATCTATTTTTGTTAAAACCCCAATGATTGGGATTTTCTTTTCCATTATTTTATGTAACAAATCTTCGTCAGACTGGTTACTGGAACCGGCATCGACCACAACTAAGGCCAGGTCCGCTTTTCGCAAAACTTCCAGGGTTTTTCCTTTGCGTAACTCCCCCAGGTCTCCGGTATCATCCAATCCCGCTGTATCTATTAAAACTACCGGTCCCAGGGGCAGCAGTTCCATGGATTTATATACCGGATCCGTTGTGGTCCCAGGACAATCGGAAACCACAGCCAGGTTCTGTCCTGTAAGGGCATTGATGAGACTGGACTTTCCTGCATTACGATTGCCAAAAATAGCTATATGTATACGGTCAGCTCTGGGAGTACCCTGCATTTTAAACCTCCTTTAAATAACGGGGCTTTTCTCTCCCCAATTCCTGTATCATACTCAAGGCCCATTCCAAATTAACATCAACTTTGTTATTATAGATACAATAATCCTTTTTATACTCCATGGGGGTCGATACTAACATTATAGTATTTGCTCCCACTGTTAGTCCAGTTTTCTGGGCTTCTTTGTTCAATGTCGCCAGTGCAGTAGTAGAAGGTATAAAAGAATTTCTGCAAACAAGCCTGGCTACGGCCATTGCTTTTAAGGTATCCAAAATATCACCGGCCGGCGCATCTGCCAGGGGAGTCCCCTGCGCAGGAACAAAAGGCCCAATACCAATCATGTGCACTTCCATTTTTTTAAACCAAAGGATATCCCGGGCAATATCCAATGCATTCTGACCGGGCAATCCGATTATATTTCCTGATCCCACTATATACCCTAATTCCTTTAACCACAGGGTGTGCTGCATCCGCTCCTGCAGGTCGTCATCAGGATGAAGTTTTTTGAACAAATCTTCATTGGTGGTTTCAATTTTCAACAAATAGTTGTTAGCCCCTGCTTTGCGGAAGGCCGCGTATTCCCGCCATGGCCTTTCGCCCAGGCTCAGCGTTATACGCATACCTGTTTTATTTTTAATTTCCTTTATTAATCTAACTAGTGAATCCTGATCATATCGATAGTCTTCACCTGACTGCAGTATTACTGTCCTTATGCCCAGTGCAGCCAGGCGACAGGTTTGGTCCACTATTTCAGGCAAGGTCATCCGGTACCTTTTTAAAGCCCAATTGTGTTTGCGCAGACCGCAATAAAAACAGTTCTTTTGACAAAAATTGGAGAATTCTATGGCGGCTCTTATTTCTACCGTATCTCCAATTACTGCTCTTCTTAAGTTATCTGCTGCAGAAAAAAGCCCTGTCAAATCTTCCTTATCCTCAAGTTTAAGTAGGTATTCCAAGTCTTTTTCTTCATATATCAGTTCATTGACAATTTTTCGCAAAACTTGGGTCAGGAATACTTTTTGCCTGAGATTGCCCAAAAGGCGCTCTATTCCTATGTTATCATCCTTGATTAGTTTATCTGTGAGTACATGGTTTTTTCGCAGGATTTCCAGGGCCTGTTTTAAATAAATACTTTCTAACTTCAATGCAGTGCTGCATACAGTACCTGCTGAAGGGGGGACCGGTACCTGGATAACAGGTATACCGTGCCCGGTCAGTAATTTGTGACTTCTGAGCATATGTGATGTTGACGGGCATAAAATCAGATAAAATTCTCTTGCCATTTTGCACACCCAGCCTGCTGTTTTCTAAAAATACAAATCCCGTTCTCCCCGGTTCATTCTTTCAAATCGGCTTTTTAATTCATTGACGAGGGCTTCGTTTTTTAAAAGACACAGTTCTTTACCAATTAGGTTTTCCCCTAGTTTTTTTGTTTCCTGACTTGCATAATCCAGCAAATTCTCTTTAAAGGTAAGCAATGCATTAGGGAGGCACAGCTCCTTAATATCGCCCACTTTAGCCAAAGACATAAACGCTTCACCTGTGCGGTGTCTTCTGTAACATGCTGTACAAAAACTAGGTATGTACCCGTCTTTACATAATGATGCTACAACTTCGTCGAGGCTTCGCGTATCATGAACTTCAAATTGTACATTATTGTCTCCACTGCTGCTGTATCCGCCTGGAGAAGTCGATGACCCGGCGCTGATTTGCGACACCCCAAGGCCCAATAATTCATTTCGCAGTTGTTGACTTTCCCTGGTAGAAAGTATAATACCCGTATATGGTAAAGCCAGGCGCAGAACAGCCACTATAATTTTCAGTTCCTCATCGTCTACCATCCATGGCGTGGTCTGTATTTCAGCGCCAGGCGCTCTCTTTAGTCGCGGCACTGATACTGTATGTGGTCCAACGCCAAATTTTCTTTCCAGGTACTCGGCGTGCTGGCAGAGAGCTAAAACTTCAAATTTATAATTGTAGAGCCCAAACAGCACGCCCATGCCTATATCATCTATACCCGCCTCCATAGCGCGGTCAAAGGCGGATATTCGCCATTGGTAGTCAGATTTTTTTCCGGAAGGGTGATAATATTTATACGAAGGTTGATGATAAGTTTCCTGGAACAATTGATAAGTGCCAATCCCTGCTTCTTTAACCATCCTGAATTCATCCACTGTCAAAGGAGCTACGTTTATGTTGACGCGTCTGATATCAGTGAGGGCATAAATGTCTCCTATCAGGTCCGCAAGATACTCTACTCCGCTTCCGGACGCTTCGCCGGTAACTAATAGCAGTCTCTTGTGGCCTTGTTTTTCCAGTAATTTTACTTCTTCCAGCGCTTCTTCCTTATTTAATTTCCGGCGCTTAATAATTTTATTGTCTTTTCTAAAACCACAGTAAAGGCAGTTATTCCCGCAGTAGTTGGATAAATATAGAGGTGCAAATAACACTATCCGGGTACCGTAAATTTGTTGCTTAACTTTCCCCGCTGTATTAAACAAGAGATGCTTTGTTTCTTCATCCGGAGGAGATAATAGAACAGCCGTTTCTTCTATAAGCAGCCCTTTGCCTTCTGCAGCTTTGCTCAGAACATCAGCATAGTGTTTTTTATCAGGTTTCCTGTGCTCCAAATACATGGCAATTTGTTCTTCACTGATATAATCAGTCATATTATTCACCACTTCAGTCAAAAAATTGTTAACAGCATGTTTCACGTGAAACATTTGTGACGTCCGTTGTGAACCTCCTCTGGGACAAGCCCGGAGGCTTCTCCGCGAAGGTTTCTCAAGTCATCGGAATGCTGCCTGCTAAAGTGCAGGTCTCACGCTTTCCTCGTGAGCTACATCCCGGCATTTATCCGAGAGGCCCGGTCCATGGGCGTCTACTACTTCGCCAAAAGGATACGTAGATACGTTTAAGCGGTTTTTTTGGCATTAATACCATTGGCCACATGTAATCCACCACTGCGGGCAGCTTGCGGCCACTGGTGAATCCGCCGGTTACGCACTTATCCAGAATGCCGCTGGCTCCCTGCACGTCCCGGTGGATGTCGGTGAACCCGCAGGAAAAACTGCCACACCGGTATACGCGCCCGGTTTGTTTGGTGTATTCCCCGCATACCGGGCAGGTACCAGAGGTACTGCGCTCATCCACCGGTATCAGCTCAACGCCGTAACGTTTGAGCTTATATGCCAGCAGGTCACGCAAACTGCCGAAAGCCCACTGGCCAATGCGCTGGTTGTGGCGTCTGCCGCAGTCCCTTTACTGGTGCCCAGCGCCTACTATTTGCCCATAATGTGAACCGCAGATGGTAGAGAGTGAACTAAGGACACTAGGAACGCGGAACGATCAGTACATCTACCCTTTAACACCGCAGGAGCAATGAAACAATAAGTTGTTCACTTTTTCCTTCACCATTACCAAAAAACCGACCGGGAGCCACGCCATTTTTTAAACACAGAATACGCAAATGACACGGATAATTTTTAAAAAGAACAGGTTGTATCATCTCTGGTAATTAATTTTAAGTTGAAAATTAATTGTAAAAGTAAAGTTTATATGTTCTCTGGTCGGAGTTTTAATTAATCGCGTGTAATTTTCTTCTTTTTTTGTCGGGATAGAAGTCAGGCGCGCGCACTTCTCTGAGTAAGCCACGTTTCCTGACGCCCCCCTGCGATCCCGGACGGTCGG
>NZ_LGTE01000008.1 GCF_001263415.1 Thermincola ferriacetica | reverse complement strand
ATTCCCGCAAAACCGCAGCCGGGCAGGCAGGGAGTTCCCTCATGTTCGAAGATGGCGAAGGCCGCCGGGAAGTCCGGCACTCAACGCATGTTGAGTGACCGGACGGGAGGCGGCCTAACTTATTAGAAATGCAATATGAGCCATCGAGTTCGGGAACGCTGCCTGCCTGGCAGCGGTTTTGCAGCATCAAGCTCCCTGGTAGCGGAGAACCCCTCCCACCCCTCTTTAGCTGGGAAGGTGCTGCCCCGGAGCAACGGCTGTTTCACCGGTGCAGCGGCTACAACCGTACTAATTTGACTTTGTCTACAATCTGAGGGCTGCCTAAAAGGCAGCCCTCCCCTTTTACTAACTTACCTTTTCCACTTTCACAGCAGCCACCTTTAACTCAGGTATCTTACAAACAGGGTCTTTGGCCGTATTGGTCAGGAAATTAACTGCCGCTTCGGAGAAATGAAAACTGGTAAAGACCATGCCGGGCGGCACTCTGTCGGTTACATCAGCCTTCAGCAGGATTTCTCCCCGCCGGGAGCTTACCTTAACCATATCCCCTTCCTGGATACCCAGTTTCCTGGCATCGGCCGGGTTAATTTCCAGGAACTCTTCGCTGTAAATAGTGTTCAGGCCTTTTGCCCGGCGGGTCATGGTACCGGTATGGTAATGGTATAACCGTCGGCCGGTGTTTAATACGAAAGGATATTCAGCATCGGGAAGTTCTGCCGGTGGTTTAAAGTCTACTCCGGTAAACTTGCCTAAGCCACGGGAGAATTTACCCTCATGCAGGTATCTGGTACCGGGATGTTCTTTAGTGGGACATGGCCACTGCAAACTTCCCCGCTCCAGCCGTTCGTAAGAAATACCGGCATACTGCGGCGTAACAGAGGCAATTTCATCAAAAATCTCCGATGCGCTGCTGTAATGGTGCGGGTATCCCATCCGGGTGAGGATTTCAGCAATAACTTCCCAATCCGCTTTGCCAGGGATAGGATCAATAGCTTTACGAACCCGCTGTACACGGCGTTCGGTATTAGTGAAAGTACCGTCCTTCTCCGCAAAGCTGGCGCCGGGCAGAACCACATCAGCAAGCATAGCGGTTTCAGTGAGGAAAAGGTCCTGCACAACTAAAAACTCCAAATGTTCAAGAGCTTCTTTGACGTGGTTGATATCAGGATCGCTGAGCATCGGGTTTTCACCGAGAATGTACAACCCTTTCAGGTCCCCACGGTGAGCTGCATCCAGCATCTCGCCCACTGTCAGCCCTACTTTGTTTGACTGCTGCACTCCCCAGGCTTTGGAGAATTTCTCCACCACAGCCGCGTCCGTAACAGGTTGATATCCGGGGAATACGTTGGGCAGGCCTCCCATATCACAAGCACCCTGCACGTTATTTTGGCCCCTTAACGGGTTAACGCCGCTACTGGGTTTTCCAATCTGGCCCGTTAACATGGCCAGGTTAGCTATGGCCAGTACGTTGTTGGTTCCCGTTATATGTTGGGTAATGCCCATCGTATAGAATATAGCCGCGTTTTTAGCCCTGGCAAAACCGCGGGCAATTTCCCGGATAGTTTCCGCCGGAATACCGATAATACCGGCATAGTTTTCCGGAGTAAAGTTAGCCACAGCTTCCTTGAGTTCCTCAAAGCCTTCAGTCCTGTTGGCAACAAACTCCTTGTCATATAAGCCTTCCTCAATAATGACATTGCACATGGCATTAAGCAGAGGAATATTGGCGCCCGGTTTTAACGGAATATAATAGGAAGCCAGTTCCGCCATTTCCGTTTTTCTCGGATCAGCTACCACCAGAGTGGCGCCCCTGCGGACTGCCTTTTTCATTTCAATGGCAATGATCGGGTGGGTTTCCGTGGTATTGGAACCCAATACAAACAGGAAATCACAGTCTTTAATCTCTCCAATAGAGTTGGTCATTGCTCCACTACCGAATGCAGTTGCCAGACCGGCAACAGTAGCAGAGTGTCAGAGGCGGGCGCAGTGGTCAATATTGTTGGTCCCGAAACCGACCCGCGCCAGTTTGTTGACCAGGTAGTTCTCCTCATTTGTACAGCGGGCGGAAGTCAATGCACCCAGTGCATCGCTGCCGTGTTTTTCTTTCAGTTCATTAAACCTGGCCGCAACGTAACTGAGCGCTTCATCCCAACTGACCTCTACAAAGTCGCCTTCTTTTTTGATTAAAGGTTTGGTTAACCGGTCAGGGCTATGGACAAAGTCATAGCCAAACCTTCCTTTTACGCAAAGGTGACGGCCATTAACCTCACTGGTTGGGTTGGAAGTCACACCAATGACTTTACCGTCTTTTACGTTCAAATCGAAGTTACAGCCGCACCCGCAATATGGGCAGGTAGTCTTGACCTTCTTAACTTCCCAGGAACGGCCCAAACCCTGCATATTCTTTTCCGTGAGGGCCCCTACGGGACAAACGGCAACACAACTGCCACAGGAAACGCACTCTGAATCGCCCATGCCTTCATTAAAGGCGGGGCCGACCTTGGTATTAAAACCGCGGTACATGAAATCCAATACGTGCCTGCCCTGAATTTCGTCGCAAACGCGTACGCATTTGCCGCAGAGAATACATTTATTGGTGTCCCGGAGGATAACAGCGCTGGAATCATCGACAGGATCGTTGTGCCGTTCTCCTTCAAAGCTGGACTTTCTAATGCCGTAATAATATGCATAGTCGGCCAGTTTGCAGTTACCAAACTTCTGGCAGGTCATACAATCTTCCGGATGGTTGGCCAACATCAGATCAAGAATGGTTTTCCGTGCCTCTACCACAGCGGGTGAAGCGGTATGAACAACCATTCCTTCAGCCACTGCCGTAACACAGGAAGCAGGAAGATTGCGCCAGCCCTCGATTTCCACCACACAAATCCGGCAAGCGCCCGGCTGTGAAAGCTCAGGGTCATGGCAAAAGGTAGGTATAAAAGCGCCAATCTTTTCCGCCGCTTCCAGAACCGTTGTCCCTGCCGGTACGGTAACCTGCTGGCCGTCTATAGTAAGAGTTATCTCGGCCACTAACTCTCCCTCCTTTAACATTGGCATGGTTATCATGAGAGTAAGGAGTATCCTATTTGGTCAAAGCATTGATCTTTTCCAGAAGCTGAGCAATCCCCAATGCTTCCTCCCAGGAAACTTCGGTAAATTCGCCATCCTTCTTGATTAATGGCTTTTCCGGGCAATCGGGGTTATACAAGAGATTCACGCCCAGGCGTCCTTTGAGACACAAAGGCCGGCCGGCAGCAGCATTGGCTGCTGTAACCCCTACAACTTTCCCGTTTTTATAGTTTACATCAAATGCACATCCCGCTGCACAGAATGTACAGGTAACTTGTTTCTTCTCTAATTCCCAGGTCCGGCCCTTTCCCATCATGGTTTTGTCAACGATGGCGCCAACAGGGCATACAGCTACGCAGCGGTTACAGTATACACATTCCGAATCCTTTAAATCAGTGTCCAGAAAGGTGGCAATTTTGGTATTAAAGCCACGGTAGGCAAAATTTATCACACTGCGTTCCTGTACAGCGTTACAGGCAGCCACACATTTGCCACACAGGATACACTTGTTGAGATCCCTGTAAATATAAGGGTTGGAATCATCAGGCCGGTATGCGTGTTTTTCTCCTGCAAATGCTGTACCTGTTACCCCATACCGGTATGCGTAATCCTGCAGTTTGCAGTTGCCCGATTTTTCGCAGGTCATGCAATCCAGGGGGTGGTTAGCGACTAGCAGCTCCAATATGGTTTTCCTGGCTTCCACCACGGCCGGTGATTCAGTATGCACCACCATACCATCAGCCACTGCAGTTACACAGGAAGCAGGCAGGTTGCGCCACCCTTCGATTTCCACCACGCAAATTCGGCATGCTCCCGGCGCCGTTAAATCCTTTTCATAGCAAAAGGTTGGGATAAAAGCGCCGATTTTTTCGGCAGCTTCCAGCACAGTGGTTCCGGCCGGAACAGTAACCTGGCGGCCGTTTATGGTCAAGGTTACATTTGACAACTTATTCACCTCTCTTTACGGCAAAACTGGAGGTATGTTCAACGCTTAACCCTTAATAATCGCGTCAAACTTACACTTCTCTATACAACTGCCGCACTTAATACACTTGCCCGCATCAATTTCATGGGCTTCTTTCTTCTCCCCGGAAATAGCGCCCACGGGGCAAACCTTCTTACAAGCGCCGCAGCCTTTACATTTATCGGGATCAATTTTATATTCCAGTAATGCGGTACAAACCCCGGCGGTACACTTCTTGTTATGGATATGGTCTTCGTATTCGTTACGGAAATAGCGGAGAGTAGCCAGCACAGGGTTGGGCGCTGATTGTCCCAAACCACAAAGGGCTGTCGATTTAATTACATTGCTTAAGCGTTCAAGGGTATCTATATCTTCCGGTTTACCCTTTCCGTCACATATACGGTTCAATATCTCCAGCATCCGCTTAGTACCTTCACGGCAGGGCGTGCACTTACCACAGGATTCCTTCTGGGTAAAGTTCAGGAAGAATCTCGCCACGTCAACCATACAGGTAGTCTCATCCATAACAACCAGGCCACCGGAACCCATCATAGCCCCAAGGGCAGTTAATGAGTCATAATCCACCGGTGTATCCAGGTATTCTTCAGGAATACATCCGCCCGACGGACCGCCGATCTGCACAGCTTTAAACTTCTTGTTGTTTTGAATGCCACCGGCGATATCGAAAATGATTTCCCTGATGGTAATTCCAATCGGCACTTCGGCCAGACCGGTTCTGTTTACTTTACCGGTCAGGGCAAAGACCTTAGAGCCTTTGCTCTTTTCCGTACCCATGCCGGCAAACCAATCAGCGCCTTTGCGGATAATACCGGGAATGTTGGCATAGGTTTCTACGTTGTTGTTATTAGTTGGCTTATTCCACAAACCGGACTGGGCAGGGAACGGAGGCCGTACCCTGGGCATGCCGCGCTTGCCTTCAATAGAATTGATTAAAGCTGTTTCTTCACCGCATACGAAGGCGCCGGCGCCAGCCTTAATCCTCAGCTTGAAATTAAAGCCGGACCCCAGGATGTTTTCACCTAACAGCCCTGCTTTCTCAGCCTGGGCAATGGCATTTTCCAGCCGCTTAATAGCCAGTGGGTACTCAGCCCGTACGTAAATATAGCCTTCATCAGCACCAATGGCATAACCGCAAATAGCCATTCCTTCAAGCACAGCATGCGGGTCTCCTTCAAGAACACTGCGGTCCATAAAAGCACCCGGGTCTCCCTCATCAGCGTTACAAATAACGTATTTTTTATCTCCCGGTGATTTGTAAGCAAACTCCCACTTTAAACCGGTGGGGAAACCGCCGCCGCCGCGACCCCTCAGCCCTGATTTTTTAACCTCTTCAATTACCTGGGTCTGGCTCATGCTGGAAAGAACTTTTTCCAGCGCTTCGTATCCGCCATAAGCAATATACTCCTCTATACTGTCGGGATTGATAATGCCACAGTTGGCTATGGCCGTTTTTACCTGTTTTTTATAGAAAGGCATTTCGTTTAATATAGGAATCTCAGGTAGGACGGTTTTCCCTTCCTTGGGATCCTGGGCCACCGCCAAGTCACTGACAACTTTTCCGTTTAAAGCATGCTCTTCCAGGATTTTTAATGCTGTTTCCCCATTAACATTACCATAAATAACCCTTGGCATATCCGGTCTATGCACTTCCATAATCGGTTCTACATAGCATAAACCGATACAACCACTGTAAACCAGTTCTATGTCAAGGTTTTTGTTTTTAACTGCGTTTTCCAAAGCCTGCCATACTTTATCTCCTCCGGCAGCTATACCACATGTACCCATACCTACCACGATAACAGTTTTCTTGGCCTTTTCAACCAATCTGTTTTGATATTCTTTTCTCTTTTCTGCTAAGGAAATCATGTAACCCCCCCCTTCTATTCATATTGGGCCAATATATCGGGTATTTGGTCCGGTGTCAACCGACCGTGTGTATCATCGTTTACCATGATGACGGGAGCCAAGCCACAAGCTCCTATACAGGCTACGGATTCAATGGTAAAGCGCAGGTCCTCCGTAGTTTCGCCATCCTTAATACCTAACTCCTGCTGTACGCGTTCAAAAATTTTGGCGCCCCCACGTACATGGCAGGCAGTTCCCAAACAAACGCGTATAATATTGCGCCCCCGCGGACTCAAATGGAACTGGGCATAGAAAGTACATACACCAAATATTTCGCTGAGCGGAATTTTCAGTTCTCTGGAAATTTGTTGCAGGGCTTCCTTGGGCAGGTACCCGTAAATGTCCTGAGTCTGCTGAAGTACAGGGATCAGAGCACCTTTTTGCCCTTTATACTTAGCCAACAAAGCTTCTAATGCTTCCTGCTTAGGATCCTTCTTTTCACAGCAGCACATTCTGTTTCCCTCCTTCCGTTTTTTCTTTAATTAAAACATTTGATAACCCGTTCTTCTGTGATTACATAATGAACAGGTTGATCGTGCTCTTCCGGATAGACATTATCCCTCATTTGCAATTCAAAAGCCAAAGCAATATGCGTGGCGTCGGGTTTGGTTCTCGGGAGGAACCTGTCATAAAAACCTCCCCCATAGCCCATCCGGTTCCCCCTAGTATCAAATGAAACCCCTGGAACAATGACAACGTCAATTTCCGAAGGGTCTACGGGACGAATACATTCTTTTTGGGGTTCCAAAATCCCCCAAGTGCCGTTTGTCAAATCACCGGGAAAATCCTTTATTTCCGAAGGAATTAAGGTAGAAGTTTCACGTACAGTTATCGGCACAACAACTCGTTTCCCCCGGGCTAAAGCCCGTTTAATCAGGTCTCCCGTCTGCACCTCATTCCGAAAGTCTATATAAAACATGATTAACTCTGCTTCCCTGTACTCAGGCAAATCCTCGAGTCTTTTAGCAATTTTCTGACTTTTCCTGGTGACTTCTTCATTCGACATGGCCATCCTGTCAGCGATAATCTTCTTTCTTAATTCGCGTTTCAAAGATAATTCTCCTCCTGTAAAATTCTGATTTTTTCAACTTTTCCTAGCGTTTATTTTTCATTTCCCTAGACAAGTCCGGCACTTCTAAATCATAACTATGCCTGTCTACCTCACTTTATACCTAACATTCGACATATTCTAGGGCCGTTCAAAATTATCCTGCTAAGCAAATAGCTATTAAATAAAATCTTACTATTAAATTAATTAACAATCTTTATATAAAAAACTTGCATTGCGGAGAAAGCCCCGCCATCGAAAAAATTAAGGGGAGGTTAAATCCGGAAAACATTTAGCCTCCCCGACTTTATGAGAATAATTAAGGTCCAACTCAAAGGATCTTCCAAAGAGCCGTCCCGGCTACGATCCCGCCAAGAACAGGCAGCAGGTCATTGAAAGCAGTGGCCGAATCAGGAAATAAAATCAGGAAATAAAAACCGGTAATTGCAAAGATGAGCAATTCGTTCCCCGAAATGATCACAACAACCAGAGTAATTACAAAAGCAGCAACGATGACTCCCAGCCATGGTGGATAAAAAATATTTTCCGCCGAGTAAAAATACCACCAGGCAAAGGTTCCCAAGACACATGCCACTCCATGCCTTATTAGGAATGATACAGTCATCGGTTCACCTCCCCAAAAAAAGCCTGTCTCCGGCACCGGAAGACAGGCATACTGACGCTCATATCCTTCTTCGGCAGCCCGACTGTCATAGAGTAGTGGACCGGCCACTAATTCCTTAGACCCGCAGCTTTGCGTCCCCGCCTTTCGACAGGTTTGCCTTTTTCGAAAAAATCTTCAACTTAATTTTGATATTTTTTAATGATATTCGACAGCTTACAGTAATTCCCTCTCTACCATATCCGTTCCCCCCGAAAATGATGCTCCTGTCCCAGTCTGACCGGGACCGGGACTTTCGGCCTATAGCAATAAAAAAAGTCCTATTCCATAGGACTCCAAGTTAATCATCTCACTTCCTGAAGGCTAAAAGTTGACTAACACAGCTCTTGCTTGCCTGTCTTTGGTTAAAATCATGCCAACAATGTCCCCGACCTTTATTTCCCCCAAAGTAACATCGCTCTCCTTATTTTGGATGATCGCATCTTTGGCAACCGCTACATTAGGTGTAATGCTGACACTGTTGTCATCCATATGCTGGTCAATGGTCAAAATGCGTTTCTCCACGTCAACGGCTTTTACTTCACCTTCTACAAAGATTTCTCCCTGTTCGGGGTCGGTTTCGGGAATTTTTGATTTTTTCCTCTCCTGTTTTACCTCTTTTATTTCCTGTGATGGGTCTGTAGTTTGTTTCTCTCCGCCTTTGGGAGGAAAATTCGCCTGCACCGGAGGCTGAGGACTTGTCTTTTCTTGAAAGGCTTTAAAACCAAGGAAACCAGCCAGGAGAACAACGATTCCAACCATAATCCACATTGGCGCGTTTTTTTTCAAAACCGCTTCCCCCCTTGGTTTTCTTTTAAATCTATGCATATAATAACATAAAAGTGCAGAATTTACAACGAAAATAGTACTGCGCTCATGAAAAACGGGCCATATAGGCCCATTTTACTTGATTTTTAACCATTATAGTTTATAAACATCTTCACCCTTGAGAACATTAATAGCGTTCTCCCCTAATACTTTGATAGCTTCATCAATCTGCTCAACCCTGAACACCACAAGCGCGGCATCGGAAGATTTTTCCAGAAAAGCGTAAAGATATTCAATATTTATGCCACGGGCATCCAATATTTTCAACACAGCAGCCAAACCGCCGGGATGATCCTGAACTTCTACAGCAATTACTTCCGTAGCGCTGACTGTAAAACCGGCCTTCTTAAGACAAGCATAAGCCTCATCAGGTTTGTTCACAATCAGGCGAAGAATTCCAAAATCGGATGTGTCAGCAATGGATAGCGCTCTTATATTGATGTTGTTCCGCCCCAATATTTCAGTCACATTCGCCAATCTACCGGACTTGTTTTCCAGGAACACCGAAATTTGCTTAACTTTCATATAAATCCCTCCTTACAAAGATATTTTGGCCGGGTTTAATTAAAAACTCTCTTAACCAAAGCTGAATCCCTTTGTTGATTATAACTCCCTTTTATCCACTATGCGTTTTGCCTTACCTTCGCTTCTAGGAATGGTTCTGGGCTCAACCAGCTTAATCTTGGCGGAAATTCCCAAGACGCTCTGAATTTCGTTGCGCAGTTTGCGCTCCAATTCTTCCAGTCGTCTAATTTCATCGGAGAACATCTTATCAGATACCTCAACCCAGATTTCCAGGTCATCCATTGCTCCTTTACGGTCTACAACCAGCTGGTAATGGGGCTCTGTCTCGCCAATAGCCAACAACACACTTTCAATTTGCGACGGAAATACGTTGACACCGCGGATGATAAGCATATCATCGGTTCTGCCTGCTACCCTCTCCATGCGAACAAAAGTCCGACCGCAGTCACATTTTTCTTCAATTAATACCGAAATGTCTCTGGTCCTGTACCTGATAACAGGAAAGGCTTCCTTAAGCAAAGAAGTAAATACAAGTTCACCTTTCTGTCCGTATGGGAGCGGCTCCAAAGTCTCGGGATCCACCACCTCGGCAATAAAGTAATCTTCATTGATATGCATCCCGTTTTTGCACTGGCATTCCATAGAAACGCCGGGCCCAATTACTTCGCTCAGTCCATATATGTTATAAGCATCAATCCCCATCTTGTTTTCCAGTTCCTTGCGCATGTTATCGGACCAGGGTTCCGCGCCAAAGACCCCGATCCGCAGCTGACTGGCCGGTAAATCAATACCCATATGGACAGCCTCTTCAGCTAAATAGAGAGCATAAGAAGGCGTACAAGCCAAAACTGTCGTGCCGAAATCCTGCATGAGCATTAACTGCCGCTTGGTATTCCCACCGGAAATGGGGACAACTGTAGCCCCCAGTCTTTCAGCCCCATAATGACAGCCAAGACCGCCGGTAAATAATCCATAGCCGTAAGCAATTTGCACCGTATCATCTTTTGTAGCTCCCGCCATGGCAAAACAACGGGCCATCAGGTCTGCCCAGTTATTAATGTCATTTTGGGTATAACCTACCACTATCGGCTTACCGGTAGTTCCGGAAGAAGCGTGTACCCGTACCAGTTCGGATTTAGGTACCGCAAACAGATCAAATGGATAATTATCCCTTAAGTCCTGTTTAACAGTAAAAGGTAATTTGCTTAAATCATCCACACTTTTGATATCGCCGGGTTCCAAACCTATTTCCCGAAAAGCCTTTTGGTAAAAAGGCACGTTGTCGTAAACACGCCGAACAGTTTCCTGCAAACGTATACCCTGTAGTTCCCGAATACCTTCTCTTGACATGGTTTCAATCTCCGGGTGTAACACTCGTCTCAACTCTCCTTTACAACAAAATTTTATCAACAATTTAATGAATAATTTTAAAAATAAAATTTAGTTTTATTTCAACATACTAAGCAATTATCCTGCTCCAAATAAGAAAATATTCTTAATGTAATACATTTTTTTCATTTTTAAACTAATTCCAATTTTATGGGACAGTTCCGGGCCAGGTCCATATAATGGCAGCCTCGTAAGTCCCGGCCCCATACATCGAAGGCAACAGCAGGAAGGAAAACAGCGTCGTATTGACCGGCCAACCCTTTTTCTTCCTTCAGCGCCTGTATAAAATCTTCCAAAACAAGCAGTCCCGCCGCTTTAATGGTTCCCCCCAAGTATCGGTTGGGTGTTTCCCTGATAACGAATTCCGTCTCCTGTTGCAAAGCCTGTATCCCTTTTTCCATCACCTTTTTCCCAAGAGACGAAACCAGAAGCAAAACCTTTTTATATCCTTTCCGCCGGCTCCTGTGCACCAATTCCTGCAGTAATGCCTGGTCCACATCATAACTCATTAAAACCCCCGGAGCCTCGCCCGGTTTCTTCACAAGGCAGGTACTAAAACTCCAGTTATTCCTTTGCAGGATCAGAGTTACTTTGCCGCCGCTTTCCTTAATGCGGTGAAAAGCGTCTACCCGAGAAATAACCGGACTGCCATTGACAGAAATTATCCGGTCGCCTATCCGTAAACCCGCTTTTTCAGCGGGAGAACCTGGAAAAATCCCTTCTACCTGAGCACAGAGATCTTCCAATATAGGGGGTTCATAGGAAATAGGCATCTTAAATTCAGTTCTCAGTTTATTAATGAAACTATGCACTTCTTCCCAAAGGGATTCCTTAAAGTTTGCTTTTTCTTTTCCCCATCGGGTATACCCAGGCAAAAATACCCGTGTTGATAAGGCACCCGTTTCAGCCAATGCCGCAATTGTATCCCGTAAATCATCCCACCCCGTCAGGTGTGGAACAGCCACCACACTTCCGTGAAAAGTCACCCGCGCCTGCCGCAACCGAGCAAGATTTGCCACCACCCGCTGTTCGGAACTATCTCTCATGAGCAACCAACGTTTTTCGTGAGAAACGCTGTTTAGGGAAATGTTTAGTTCCACATTACCGGCATTTTCTAAAACTGCAAGTACCTCGTCTGTTAATAAGATGCCGTTTGTCGTTATCTGGACAGGCGTTTCCGGGAACCTGCTTCTAATGAGCCTTATTACCGATTTAAAATAGGGGTGAGTCAGGGGCTCACCCTCATTTAAACGGGTCACCGACTCCCCGATCACTATTTTTTGGGTCGGATCTATAAATTCAAGCAACTCTGCAAGTTTCTCCAAACTCAAAGGGGGCATGTTATAAGTTTCCAAATCGGGTGGATTCTGTGGATTACTGCAAAAAACGCATCTGACATTGCAGACAGAAGTAAGCGGAAGTATATTGGCCGCATTTACTGAATGCAGCAAAAGCCGGTCAATGGCGGGTTTCATTTACGTTCACCCGCGCTTTACGGTAATAGAAAATTCCGGCAATCAATATGACGAAGGCGCTGATAAGCTGGGAGACAGTTATTGGACCCCAAATAAGCAGGTTTTCCCGAAAAGCCTCGACTATGATCCGTTCAATTCCGTAAATAATTAGGAAAAGAAGAAACATCTGACCGTCGAAGGTTTTTCTTTTTTTAAACCAGAGCAAAAACAGGAACATACCCATCCCAAAAGCCGAAGAATACAGTTGAGTAGGGTAGCGGTACAGATTATCGAGGTGGGGAAAAATAACTCCCCATATTGAATTAGTCGGCTTTCCATAACAACATCCGTTTAAAAAACAGCCAATGCGCACTATACCGTAACCCAGAGCCAAAGCCGGAGTCACCACATCAGCCAGTTGCCAAAAAGGCAGCTTTTTTTTCCGAATATACCAAATTCCCGTCAAAAACCCTCCGGCCAAAGCGCCATAGTAGACAAGACCTCCGCGCCAGAGGAAAAATACTTCTAACGGATGGGACAAATAATACGAGGGGTCATAAACAAATACATAAAACAGCCTGCCCCCTATCAGCCCGCCTACAACCAGGTAAATAACCAAATCAATGATTGTATCGGCTGATATGTTGTACTCCTTCGCCCACCTTATCGTCAGATAGGTTCCGATCAATACCGCTATACTTAACATCAACCCCCAGGAATAAATGGAAAAGGCCCCTAACTTGAATAATATCGGACGCAAGTTTGTTTGACTCCCTTCAGTAAATAATAAATATAATGTTATGTTGATAAAAATGGGTTTACTTAGCAATTCATATCAAATACAGTTGGTATTTAATACCTTATCCTTGTCGTTTTAAAGAGTACTCTATCGAATTTATAAACAAAATCAGATTTTTTGAACAAATCCACAATTTCCACAGGGTTATCCACATACTTTAGGGGCTTTTTTGGCTGTTTCAACCGGTTATCCACAAAACCCACAGCTTTTGTTAAAAAATTGGTAAAAATTTTTTGCACATAACAAAACCTTTACATATCAAGTTATTAACAGTGTTATCCACATTATCCACAGGATAATGTCATCCACAAAACAGGTGTTCTAAAAAAGGCTCGTCTTTTAAACTGTCGGAAATTTCTATATTTAATAGGTTTCCCGGCCCAATTTTAGACCCGGTACGGCATTTAATGTCAGTGGCGCTATCTGTTGTCGCAAAAGCTTATAATATCCTGCACATCCTATCATAGCTGCGTTATCGGTACACAATTCGACCGGTGGCTGGAAAAAACTAATGCCCTGTTCCTGGAGTCTTTTTTTCAGCCCTTCGCGCAACTGCTTATTAGCTGCCACCCCACCGGCCATAACGACTGTTTTTACACCCAGCTCGCGGGCCGCCATGACCGTTTTGTCAATAAGTACATCGGTTACTGCCCGCTGAAAACTGGCAGCCAGGTCGGCTTTGTTTATCTTTTCGCCTTTTTGGGCAGCCCTGTTTAAGTAGTTTAATACCGACGATTTCAGGCCGCTGAAGCTGAAATCATAGTTTTCCAGGTAAGCGCGCGGAAATTCCACGGCAGCCGGGTTCCCCGCCGCTGCCAACTTATCTATCAGGGGACCGCCAGGATAACCCAACCCCAAAGCCCGGGCCACTTTATCAAAGGCTTCCCCGGCAGCATCGTCCCGTGTTCTTCCAATTACCTCATAAACACCGTGGTCTTTTAGCAAAACCAACTCTGTATGCCCACCGGATACTACCAGGCATAAAAAGGGAAAAGATAAGCCGGGTTCCACCAGGAAATTGGCATAAATATGTCCTTCAATGTGATTGACACCAATCAACGGAACATTTAAAGCATAAGCCACAGCCTTCGCCGCTGTTACGCCCACTAGGAGCGCCCCTACCAGACCGGGGCCATAAGTAACGGCCACTGCATCAATATCCCGAAAAGTAATACCGGCTTTTTCCAGTGCCCCGGCGATAACTCCGTTTATAATTTCCACATGTTTGCGAGATGCAATTTCCGGTACAACCCCGCCAAATTTTTGATGTACAGGTATTTGTGAAGAAATGATATTGGACAATACAATATTTCCGTTCTTTAATACGGCAGCCGAAGTTTCATCACAAGATGTCTCCAGGGCCAGTATGATTTTCTCCATGCCTTTTCACCTTAACCGAGACAGATTCTTTTCCGAACAACTACGCCAGAAAGTTAAACCTCTTTCAGATTATCTTTCCACATGATAATGGCGTCTTCTTTAGTATCTGTATAATAACCTGGGCGCAGGCCGCAAGACACAAAACCCACTTTTTCATAAAGCTTGATGGCTCCATGATTAGAAAGACGGACTTCCAGGGTCATTCTCCGGCAACCCCGGTAGAGGGCCTCGTTACACATTTCCTTAAGCATTTCCCGGGCAATACCCTGGCGGCGGTAATCGGGATGTACGGCCAAAGTAGTAATATGAGCCTCATCCACTATAACCCACATGCCGCAATAACCGATAACTTTATTACCATCCAGGGCCACTATGTAACAGGCAAATTCATTGTTCATTATTTCATGGGTGAAAGCCGCCTTCGTCCATGGCGTGGGAAAAGATACCCTTTCAATAGCCAATACTTCATCCAAGTGAGCGCAAGTCATGGCAGCAAGCCTTTTCATTCTCTGCTTCCCCTCTTCTTTTCTCCCAGGTGATTTCCGCCTCAGAACGCCTGAGATACACCGGATTTATTTCCGTTAAGCCCTTGATTTCACCACGGCGGAATTCCTCAGCGCCTAAAAGGGCAACGGCCCCGGCCCTCGTATAAAGGTTCAATTGATTGGCTTGAACGGCCCGCCCGCCCAGTATAGCTTGTATCTTTTCAAAATATACGGGCACACCGTCACCCAAAAAAATAACGGAACCTTCTGTGCCGTTAAGTTTCTCCACAAGGTTTTCTATGCTCATGGCTCTCGCTTCTTCAATAATATGCAATTTCCCGCCGGAACAGCGATAAATGCATGTATATACTTCCTGCTTGCGGGCATCCAAAATCGGGCAAATAAGCCCTTCAAAATGCAAAACATTTGCGGCCAAAACTTGTAATGTGGATACCCCGGTAACAGGAATTTGCAGCACTTGAGCCAGTGTTTTTGCAAAAGCCATCCCTATTCTCAACCCCGTAAAAGACCCCGGACCGCCTGTAACAGCAATTCCCCCAAGTTCATGCACTGTAATCCCGGCATCTGCGATTACCTGGTCCACCATGGGCAATAAGACCTGGGAATGGGTGAGTTTGTTGTGAATAAACCGTTCGGATATGATCCGGCCGTCTTTAACAATAGCCGCCCCAGCCACTTTTGTGGCTGTATCGATTCCTAACACATACATCCAGTTTTCAACTCCTGCATCAGGTTGCTATACCTTTCGCCTCTGGCCCGAAAAGTTAACTTGCGCCGATATTCGTCCGCCGTTTCCTTCTCTATAGCAATTTCCAGATAAGCCTCCGGCAGCAATTCTTTTATTTTCGAAGGCCATTCTATTAAGGTAACCCCGGACCCATAAAAATACTCTTCGAGCCCCAGTTCGTACCCTTCGTCGGGGTCTTCCAGACGGTATGCGTCAATATGGTAAAACGGCAGCCTGCCGGTATATTCATTAATCAAAGTAAAGGTAGGACTGGTAACATGTTCCTCAATACCCAATCCCCGGGCAAAACCCTGGGCAAAATGGGTTTTGCCTGCTCCCAAATCCCCCTGCAGGCAGATAACATCGCCGGGACGTACATGCCGGCTTAATGCTTCCGCTATTTTATATGTCTCTTCAGGACTTTTGCTAAAGATAACCACCCGAAAACACCTTTCTGTTCGCCATATTTGTATTATGGACCAAAAACTTATTCTGTAAAATGGTTATAACCCCGGGGAGATATTTGCATTTCTCCCCCAGGACCGCCCCTCATCAGATATCCTTTTTCTTTCTCTGTAACATGGCCAATCCTGTATAACGAAAAACCACACTTTGCAAATAAACGCTCCACTTTTTCCAAAGCTCTGGGTTTTACAGTAAAAACCAGTTCAAAATCTTCGCCCCCATAGAGGGCCCAATGAACAGGGTCTGTCCCGCAGCTCTTGGCTACCTCCTTGGTGGCATCTGCAATGGGTATTAAATCGTAGTCTATCACAAAACCGGTATTGCTGGCCTGGGATATCTCATGCAGCTCACTGGCCAACCCATCACTGATGTCGTTCATAGAGGTGGCCAGACCTTCGCTACTAAGAAGCAAGCCCTCTTTTACCCTGGCTTGGGGCTCCAGGTGGAAAGAAAGGGCCTCCCGCCGGGCTTCCTCCGGACATTCCAAATCCCTGTTCAGCAGTAGCTGCAACCCCGCAGCCGAACCTCCCAGAGGACCTGTTACACATATTATGTCGCCGGGAGCAGCCCCGGACCGGTATATCACTTTTCCCTCATCGGCCTCGCCCACCAGAGTTACATTAATAACCAATAAGGGAGGGCATTTCACCGTGTCTCCTCCAACTATATTCAATTCGTATGTACGGGCAGCTTTCCTCATGCCCCGGTAAATCTCTTCAACGGCCTCCAATTCCAACTGTGGAGGAATCCCTATGGATACAGTGGCACAAGCAGGAATCCCCCCCATAGCCGCAATATCACTGACATTGACCACAACTGCCTTCCAGCCAATCTGTTCATAAGACGCAAAGTGCCCGGAAAAATGAATTCCTTCTACCAGCATATCAGTGGTCATCAGCAGCCATTTACCCTCGCCGGGGCGGAAAACCGCCGTATCATCGCCGATACCCATGATCAATCCCTGACGCCGGAATTCCAGATTAGAACTAATCCGTTTAATAAGACCGAATTCTCCAATTTCAGCAATTTTCATATGAAATCTCCCATAAAATCAATTCTTAACCTATTATACCCTGTACTGGCTTAAAGCTCAACCAGACCTTTTTGCTGTATTCATTTTGGTTTATTAATAAGCCGCAAACTTAGCCATCCGGCTAATCTGTTTTTCCTGCAGGTTATATAAGCTGTCGAAGAATGCCGTCCTAAAACTTGCCGGTCCGTATACGTCAGCCCTTCCGGCGGCAATTTCGCCTGCTATTCCGTAGCAGATCAGCGCCGCTGCAGCCTCATGAACCGGGCTATCTTGCAGGGCCAGGAAACAGCCGATAACAGAACCGGCCATGCAACCCGTACCTGTTATAGTACCCATAAGCTCATGCCCGTTACTTATTTTATAGCCGGTCCGGCCGTCAGTAACGATGTCAGTAACTCCGGTGACTACGACGGTAACATCTCTGGCGGCGGCAAATTCCCTGGCTATCCGGTCTATATCCTCTACCGTCCCTGCCGCGTCAACACCCCTGATTTCGGCTTCGGTACCTGCCAAAATAGCTATTTCCGCATAATTTCCTTTAACAACAGATACTTTTACTTCGCTGAGGATTTTCCTGGCAGATTCGGTACGCAGTTTGGTGGCTCCGGCACCGACAGGATCCAGTAAGACAGGGATTCCCAGCCGGTTCGCCTTTTTACCCGCTTTGATCATAGCCGCTACCTGGTCGGGTTGAAGGGTTCCGATGTTCAAAACCAAGGTCCTGGCCGCTTCCACCATTTCTTCCACCTCGTCGAAGGCATGGGCCATAACCGGCAAGCCGCCTGTATGCAGAGTAATGTTGGCGCAATCATTAGCCGTAACGTAGTTAGTAATATGGTGAATAAGCGGTTTTTCCCGTCTCACCCGGGCCAAAAACCCGGCTACCTGAGACGAATTCAAGTATTTTAACTTTTCCTGCATTTGTACGTACGCCTCCTTCAGACTTAATAAACATTTCAACTTTCGCAGTTCTATTAGCACTATGGTGGTAAAACAATAAGTTATGACTTACGGTACACAGAGAAACATTTTACTATACCAGGACACAGATATTAATTTTAAGAGTAAAGTTTATGACTTTTGTTCCTGTCACATTGCAAATGTTCCCCAATTACTTTCATGGCGCAAAATTCTCCACACATGGAGCATTCTTCTTTACCCTTATTTTCATCTTTGTCTTTTATGTTCTTCTCCTGCCAATACCGGACTGCTTTCTCCCGGTCTATAGCCAGTTCTATCTGTTTTTGCCAGTCCAGGGCCTTCCGTGCTTTGGCCATTTCCAGGTCCCAGGCCAATGCTCCCGGCGCTCCCTTGACAATGTCAGCGGCGTGAGCGGCAATCCTCGCCGCAATCACCCCTTCCCTTACATCTTCTACCGACGGCAGGCCCAAATGCTCGGCGGGTGTCACATAACAAAGAAAATCCACTCCGGCAGAGGCCGCAAGGGCGCCGCCAATAGCCGAGGTTATATGGTCATAACCCGGGGCGACATCGGTAACCAAAGGTCCCAGTACATAAAAGGGCGCCCCTTTACAGATGCGTTTCTGCAATATAACGTTAGCTTCAATTTGGTTGAGCGGTACATGGCCGGGGCCTTCAACCATGACCTGTATGCCTCTTTCCCAGGCCCGGTCTACCAATTCGCCCAGAATAATTAACTCGTGTATCTGCGCCCGGTCACTGGCATCTGCCAAACAACCGGGCCGCAATCCGTCACCGAGGCTTAAAGTGACATCATATTTCTCGGCTATATCTAATAGCCGGTCATACTGTTCGTACAAAGGGTTTTCCCGGTTGTGATGCAAAATCCAGCCCGCCATAAAAGCCCCGCCGCGGCTAACAATGTCCGTAATCCGGCCCTCTTTTTTCAAACGCTCAATTCCCTCGCCGGTAACGCCGCAATGGACAGTAATAAAATCAGCCCCATCGCGCGCCTGTTGTTCAATGGTATTAAACAGGTCTTCCTCGGTCATTTCAATCAGATTTCCGTATTTTCGCCGGGCTTCCACCATCGCCTGGTATTCGGCAACTGTGCCGACTGGTACCGTACAACGCTTTAAGATCTCTCGCCTGATGACATTTAGGTCGCCGCCTGTGCTGAGGTCCATCACTGCATCGACCCCCGCGGCCAAAGCCGCTTCCAGCTTTTCTATTTCCTTGTCCAAATCAGGAAATTCAGGCGATGTCCCTATATTGGCATTTACTTTCGTCCTTAGTCCATGGCCTATAGCGCAAGGCTCCAAATTTTTATGGTTTATGTTAGCCGGGAGGACTATAGTTCCTGACGCCAAACCATGCCGAATAAATTCCGCCGCCAGCCCTTCCCTTTGGGCTGCCATTTCCATGGCCGGTGTTATCCGGCCTGCCCGTGCCTCTTGCATTTGTGTCATTCTATCTACCACCTTCCATTATGTGAATAAATTTTTGTGCTGCCAGTGTTATATCGTCGGCCCCGACAACGGCAGTTATAACAGCCACGCCGTCAGCCCCGGCACTTAAAACTTCCGCCGCATTATCCAATTTAATACCGCCAATCCCATAAACAGGAATAGAAACGGCCTTTTTTACCTGCGCCAGCAATTCCAAACCCCTGGCTGTCCCCGCGTCGGGCTTGGTATCTGTATGGAAAACCGGCCCAAATCCAATATAATCGGCTCCCTCTTTTTCGGCAGTTAATGCCTCTTCCACCGTTTCCGCAGAAATCCCCAGAATCATATCGGGCCCGATGACCCGGCGGGCCATACGGACCGGCATATCATCCTGTCCAAGGTGGACCCCATCCGCATCAACAGCCAAAGCCACATCTATGCGGTCATTAACTATAAACAGGGCATTGTTTTCCCGGGCCAGCCTTTGCAACTCCCGTCCCACTTCCACCAGTTGTCTGGTGGTCCATTTCTTCTCCCGCAGTTGAATGATACCCGCGCCGCCGGCCAATGCCTGGCTTACTACCTCTGTTACAGGCCGGCCTTTGGCAAATTCCTGGCCGGTAATAACATATAATTTCCGGCCCGTCAATTTGCGGGAATTATTTTCGGTTTTTGCCGCCGGCAGACCTTTTGCCGGCCTTATGGCTTTTGTTGAATGGTCAAAATACCCGGCCAGGTGATTTGTCGGTCCGTGACCGGCGCCCAGGGAATCGGCATTTAAAAGCGCCAGGTATAGATAGTCTTTCGCTATTGGAATAGCCTTTTTTAAAGGCATTCCCAGGGCCAGGCAGGCGGCCAGGGCCGCGGAAAAAGTACATCCTGTTCCATGGGTGTTCTTTGTATCTACCCGCGGGCTCCGGTACTCATAAATTTCTTTGCCGTCGTAATAATAATCAATGGCTTCCCCCGACAGGTGGCCTCCCTTGATTATTACTCCTTTCGGACCCCAACCATATATAATCTGAGCGGCTTTTTCCACATCTTCCCGGTTGGCAATCCGGATACCGCTTAATACTTCTGCCTCTGCGATGTTCGGGGTAACCACTAACGCCAATGGCAACAATTTGTCCTTAAGAGCCTTTTCCGCTTCCGGTTCCATGAGTCTGTCCCCGCTTGTAGCCACCATTACGGGGTCGACTACAAGGTTTTCGTGTTTAAATTCCCTTATTTTTTCCGCCACCTCACATATAATGTCTGCATTGGCAAGCATCCCCGTCTTTGTAGCATCGGCCCCTATGTCCGACAGAACATCGGACATCTGCTGCCCGACAAATTCAGCGGGCATAGCCCGAAAACCGCTTACTCCCAAAGTATTTTGGGATGTTACGGCAGTAATAACAGACATCCCATAAACACCAAACGCACTGAAGGTTTTCAGGTCTGCCTGGATACCTGCTCCGCCGCCGGAGTCCGATCCGGCAATAGTAAGTACCTTTTTCAAAGCTGATCCCTCCAAAAAATTTTTTTGAAAAGAAAAAACCCATTCCAGACAGAATGGGCGATATAATGCAAATATATCGACCACTTCCCTCCGCTGGCATTATCCAGGTCAGGTGCAAAGGGTTGGCATGAAGCCTCTCAGCCCGAAGGCACCCCTAGTGGCAACTCATTTTGAATAGAACAAAAGTTTCTATCGAAACTTTAAGGAAACTTTTGTTGATATCCGGAAATCATGCTTTGAGGTTATCCCCAATTTTACCTCAAAGCATAATTTCCTAGATACTGAAATATTATATCATATAAAACATAAAAAAACCACTATAAGTGGTATAGTGGTCGAAGTTTTTCTAACCAACGGAAATTTGCCGGTTATTTCCGTTGTCAGCCAAGGTTCGTATAATGCTGCGTATTTCCTCAATGTCAAAAGGTTTTATCAGGTATCGAACCCTCCCACTAGGTGTTTTGTCAAGCACCTCCTTCTCAGCAAAAGCCGTCATCATTACAATCTCAATATCAAGGCCCATTTGTAAAATGATTTCCAAGGCCTGGGTACCATCCATCCCCGGCATCCTGATATCCATGAATATTAAATCCGGTTGATTTTTCTTAACCTGGTCGACAGCTTCGAAACCATTACAGCCGGTGAAAGTTTGACATCCCTCTTCCTGGGCAACAGCTTCCAGCAAATGCCTTACGCCGGCCTGATCGTCAACAATCAACACTTTTAGAGGAAACCCACTCACTATTACACCTCCTTCGGCAGATACCAATTTACAATTCATGTGTCCGAAATTACCTTTTTGATGTTCAAAAAGGCAGTTATGATGTCTAAAACTTATTTTATTCTATAATCTATTCTTCGACGTAAAAGAAGGGTTTCCTCCCCAAAAAATAGGCGATTTTCCGACAAAAACCGACGTTTTGACCACTTGCTAATGCTTCCGTATATATCTAATTATTTACTATCTAAATTAATTATTTTACCTGCAACAATGACCTTTTCCACCCGCGTTTTCAATTCAAATAAAGGTCCGTTTAAGATAATAATGTCGGCATCCTTACCCGGTTCCAGCGTTCCAATCCTGTCCTGCAAACCTAAAATTTGCGCCGCATTTACTGTCAATGCCTTCATAGCTTCCTGTTCATCCAACCCTTCCCGGACGGCTAAAGCGGCGCTCAATGCCAAGTAATTAATTGGGATGACAGGATGGTCAGTCATAAAAGCTATTTTTACACCGGCTTTGGCTAAAAAATAAGGGTTAGCCAAAGTCCTGTCTTTTAATTCAACTTTTGCCCTATTCGTTAAGAAGGGGCCCACGACGGCCGGTATTCCTCTTTTCGCCAACTGATCGGCAACTTTATATCCCTCGGTGCAGTGTTCAATGATAATTTTCAGATTAAATTCTTCTGCGATGCGAATGGCGGTCATGATATCATCGGCTCTGTGGGCATGGGCCCGGATAGGAATTTCTCTTTTCAAAACCTTGCAGAGTACCTCCATTTTCAAATCCCGTTCAAAAAAGGCTTCTTCCGTTCTTTGTCTTTGACGTTCCATCTTGGCCATATAATTTTCGGCTTTGACCAAAGCCTCCCTGAACAAAGCAGCAGTGGCCATTCTTGTCATAGGCATCTTGCTCTGGCTGCCATAAACTCGTTTAGGGTTTTCACCAAAAGCTACCTTGAGGCCGATGGGGTTTTTTATAACCATTTCGTCAACCACCCGACCAAAAGTCTTCATGGCCAGGTTTTCCCCGCCTATAACGTTTCCGCTTCCCGGCCCCGTAACAACAGTAGTCACGCCTCCTTCCAGGGCATCCTGAAAACCAAGGTCTTCCGGATTTATACCGTCAATAGCCCGTAAATGCGGAGTCACAGGCTCCGTCGATTCATTGACGTCGTTCCCCTCCTGCCTGTATACTTCTTCCAGTATTCCCACATGGCAGTGAGCGTCAATGAGCCCCGGCATAACAATTTTACCGGCGGCATCAATGACTTCCGCTCCTTCCGGAATTGATATATTGGAACCAACCTTTGCTATTTTTTGACCGTCCGTCAGAATAGTACCCTTTTCGTATTCTTTTCCCGTCATGGTTATTACCCGACCATTAATTATGGCTAACATAACTCTCCTCCTTTGTTTTTGGGGTTGGCGCTGTACCGGTGGAACAACCGTTGCTTCGAGGCTCCGGGCAGCGGCGATTAAGTGTGATCACCCACTGACTACAGAACGGCCTGTATTACGGTTCGATCTGTACAAGGAAGGGTGGGTGGGGTGACCCGGCTGTGCTGCAAAACCTGGCCGGGAAGGCAGCGTTCCCGAACTCGATGGCTCATGTTGCATTTCTTTATAGTCAGGCCGCCTCCCATCCGGACACTCAACCTCCGTTGCGTGCCGGACTTCCCGGCGGCATTCACCATCTTCGGACATGCGGGAACTCCCTGCCTCCCCGGCCAGGGTTTGCGGGCACAGTCGCTCCTTGACGGTAGCCTCAGCACCCCACCCACCCTTCCTTGTACACGCAACCTCGGAGCAACGGTTACTTCACCATACAGCGGCATCTGCAGGTCAAAGGTTGTTTCACCCCCAGCAGTAGACCCAATGGCCATTATTAAGGCGCAACTACCCCGCTCATACGGATTACCTCGACACCCCTGGCTTCGAGAGCGGCAATGATTTTGTTAATGCCTATGGAATCGCTGGGCATGTGACCGGCCACTACTATATTGCCAATGTTCTGTTCCCGTACAGCCCTGATTACATCATCGGGCATATGCATGGCCACCAGGGTTCCCACGCCGGCCTCAAAATATGCCCTGGCCACTTTTTCCCCGCCGTTGGTACCGCCGGCCATCACGACAAATACTTTCCCGGCGTAATCCTTTTCGCTGCCTACCCTGATCACCGGTTTAACCGGCGAATTCTGATACTCGGGAATTTCCACCAGTATATCAAGAACATCTCTTAAAGTGGCCTTCGGTATACCGGCCAATCCTCTGTCAAGAGCTGCCTGAACAGTCTTCTCCGTGAGAATGTCCGCAGGTGAATGAATGACCATATAGGGCATATTTAACAGTTGGGCAGCTGATACTACCCGATCGTAATTCCCCACGTGGTGAGACCGGTCGACCTGTTCCACCCTTTCCTGGAGCACCTTTTGGGCTTTGTTGATGGGTATACCGGCCTCTACCATTCTATCAATCTGCCTGTACATGACTTTGTGGAAATCCACCATAGGCAGGCCCCCTTTGGGATGGTGGCTGACCACGGCGTCAACGCCCAAATCACGGGCCAACAACAGCTCGGCGACCTCCATATCAATGCCGAAGGCCAGCTTTTTTATGTTTTTGCCGGGCACAATAATGCCCGAATCGGGCGGCACCTCGTCCAATCCGGCCAATTCCAATACAAGGTTCATGATCTCCCGTGTTCGCAAAGCTATTTCTCCTTTCTTAGTAATTTCAGCAGCCAATAACCAGTTGCCCTTCGGAGTAACGATTGTATCGCCACTTCAGTCGTATCTTTGCGGCCAGCAACCACCGGCAACTGGTCGCTATACTTAGACATCTTTCATAGATAGGCTAACCCGCTCCCGCTCCAAGTCAATGCTCACAACCTTTACTTTGACTATATCGCCCACAGCCACTACTTCCATAGGATGCTTCACATATTTTTCACTGAGCTGAGAAATGTGCACCAAACCATCGTGCTTCACCCCGATGTCTACGAAAGCGCCGAAATCAACCACATTGCGCACAGTCCCTTGCAGCACCATTCCTTCACGCAGGTTTTCCAGGGAAGTTACTTCTTTATGGAAAATTGGTTTGGGCATGTCTTCCCGCGGGTCGCGCCCCGGTTTTTGCAGGGCTTCAATAATGTCCCTGACAGTAGGTTCACCCGCATTCAGTTCTCTGGCTAAAGCCACTGCATCCATTTTAGATAAAAGTTCCTGCAATTGGCCGCTCTCCTTGCTGAGCAGGTCTGCCGGTTTCAATCCTACCTTGGCTAATATCTTTTCAGCCAGAAAGTATGACTCGGGGTGAACAGGAGTCTTTTCCAGGGGATTATCTCCATCTGCAATACGCAGAAAACCTGCGCACTGAACAAAGGTCTGTTCCCCCAAGCCCTTGACCTTTTTTAATTCCGCGCGGTTCCTGAATTTGCCGTTGCTTTCCCGGTAAGTGACAATGTTCTTGGCTACCGATGGTTTTATGCCGGCCACATATTTCAATAAAGAAGGCGATGCGGTATTAAGATCTACACCCACAGTATTTACACACGACTCTACTACCCCCTGCAAGGTGGCCTCCAGCCTTTTGGAATTTACATCATGCTGGTACTGGCCCACGCCCACGGCCTTGGGGTCAATCTTGACCAGTTCCGCCAGCGGGTCCTGCAACCGCCGGGCAATGGAAACAGCGCTTCGCAAGGATAAATCGTATTGTGGGAACTCCTCACCGGCGAGCCTGGAGGCTGAGTAAACTGAAGCCCCGGCTTCACTGACAATGGTGTAAGCGAGGTTCCCCGGGTATTCAGCCAGCAAATCTGCCACCACTGCTTCCGTTTCCCTGGAAGCAGTCCCGTTGCCAATGGCAATCAGGTCAACCTTGTGTTTGTCAATCAGGGAAGCCATGATTTTTTTTGCTTCCTCCACTTTGTTTTGCGGCGGGGTTGGGTACATAACCCCCACATCAAGCACCTTGCCTGTTTCGTCTACCACAGCAATTTTACATCCGGTACGGTATCCGGGATCAATACCCATAACCACTTTACCCTTAATAGGTGGCTGCAGTAAAAGGTTTCTTAAATTACTCGCAAATATTTTAACTGCCTGTTCTTCCCCTTTTTGCGTCAGTTCGTTCCTGATCTCCCGCTCTATCGAAGGCTCAATAAGCCTTTTATAGGAATCTTCCACAGTAATTTTAAGGAAATCTTCGTATGGGCTGTTCTCCCTGATATACATCGCCTGCACAGCCACCAATATTTTTTCCACCGGGGCCTCTATCTTTACATTCAACGCTTCTTCCTTCTCACCCCTGTTTAAAGCCAAAATCCTGTGGGGGGGAATCTTTTGTACAGGTTCACGGTAATCATAATACATTTGATAAACGCCTTTTTCATTTGTCTTGCCCTGGGAAGAAATGAACCCGGCTTCGAAGGTCATTCTTCTGACAAGTTTCCTGACATCGGCGTCATCGGAAATAATTTCGGCAATTATATCCCGGGCTCCTTCCAGAGCTTCTTCCGGAGTATTTACGCCCATTTCAGTATTAACATAGGAAGTAGCCAGGGAACTCAGGTCCCCGGAATCAGGGGCCTGCGCCAATATGACTTCAGCTAAAGGTTCCAATCCTTTTTCCTTAGCTACACTAGCCCTGGTCTTGCGTTTCTGTTTATATGGCCGGTACAGGTCTTCCACTTCCTGCAATTTTTCTGCCCGGTTAATTGCTTCAGCAAGTTCGGGAGTCAATTTCCCTTGCTCATCTATCAACCTGATAACTTCCTGTTTACGCTCCTCCAGGTTACGCAGGTAGTTTAAGCGTTCCTGAATCTCCCTGATCTGGTTTTCATCCAGTTCACCGGTAGCTTCTTTGCGATACCTGGCAATAAAGGGAACAGTATTACCTGCATCCAAAAGTTTGACGGTATTTTCTACCTGAACAGCTTTCAATTTGAGTTCCCTGGCAATGGTCTCGATCAATACGGTTCCTCCATTCTGATTAAGATAATAACCTTATTCTATTATGCCGGCAGCACAGGTTTTTCCTTCATTTATTAGTCATTTTACCCGGTTGGTTGGTTTTACAGGCGGCAATAAAAGCCGCAAACAACAGGCGGGCATGTATATCTTTTGCTGTCATACATTCGGGATGCCATTGCACCCCCAGGGCAAAAGAGTGGTTAGTAGATTCGATGGCCTCTATGACGCCGTCAACAGACCTGGCAGTCACCAGAAAACCCGGTGCCGGTGCCCTGACCGCCTGGTGGTGAAAACTGTTCACTCTTATGGAAGGGGTATTCAATATGCTGCTTAATTTCGTACCGGGAACCAAGTCTACCCGGTGGGTAGGATACCACCGGGGAGCCTGTTGAGAATGTTTGACCGGTTTATGTATCTCCACACTTATGTCCTGAACCACCGTGCCTCCGGCGGCAACATTTAGTACCTGAATACCACGGCAGATAGCAAATACGGGAATGCCTTTTTCCAATGCCAGGCGCGTAAGTGTAATCTCGAAACAGTCCCTGTCCGGGGTAATCTCTGCCAACCCCGGCTCAGGTTCTTCTCCAAAAAAGTAGGGGTCTACATCCGGCCCTCCCGACAAGATAAGGCCGTCTGTCTTAGCCAATATTAAGGAGCAATCCTGTTGACACAGGGCCGGCAAAAGTAATGGTATACCTCCCGCACTGGCAACAGCTTCCGTATATGCCCGGGCTAAAAAATACCGGTCAGCCCCGTTTTCTTCGGCACAGGTAATACCTATTACCGGTTTCATTTCCTCATCTCCAACTGCTGTTTTATTATGGTTTTAATATAAGGTTATGTATCTCACTTCATTTTGCCTTATCGTCCTCATATAATGGTAAATTTTACTATATAAAATGCTCCAAAAGAAAAAAGAGCCGGTTTATTTCATGGCTCTTTTCTAATAACACAGACTGTCTAAATATCAATTAACCCTAGGCTGATCTCGATAGCTTGAGCTACCTTTTCCATATCTTCTTCACTCAAAGATGTAACCTTTTCCATTAACCGGCTTTTATCAATAGTACGAATCTGTTCCAGCAAAATAACCGAATCCTTTTCCAACCCACTGTTTTTTGCAGATATTTCTACATGAGTAGGAAGTTTGGCTTTGCTTATTTGAGAAGTGATTGCCGCTACTATGGTGGTCGGACTGTATTGATTGCCTATATCGTTTTGTAGTACTAAAACCGGTCGCGTCCCGCCCTGTTCCGAACCAACTACCGGACTTAAATCTGCAAAGAAGATATCACCGCGTCGGATAAGCATATTATTTACCCTCCGCTAACCTTCCATCAAAAAGGCGTGTGACTTCATGTTCAACATTAAAATTTTCTCCAGCCAACGCCAAGTTGATTTTGGCCATCTCTAAGTATCCTTTCTTCATTTGCTCCCTGATAGTTCTCCGTTTTTTCTCCTGGATATAAAGTTTCATGGCCTCACGAATAAACTCACTGCGATTAAGTTTTTCCGCAGCCACGATACCGTCTACTTCGCGCAACAGGTTATCAGGTAAACTAATCATAATTCTTTTTACTTCCGCCACCCTAGCGCACCTCCTCAGCAAAGCGTATATATCGACATATATACTATATTATAACAAGGAGCAATACTCGTGTCAATATAGCCTGCTGCTAAAGACAGGCCTTGCACATACAGAACAGGGAATTTTTTGCCTGGTAATTATTAGGACGCTAACCTATTTTACCCGCTACAACCAAAATAAATGCGGACCTTGATAAAAAAGTTGCTGAATTTGTGGATTGTCTGGAAATTTTATCAGCCAGTACCATGAGCTATTTATGATGTATAAAGTTTTCCGTATGGGCGATGGGATACCGGAACAACCTTGGTGAACGCATGGTCCATAACAGTTTTGAGGTCTACATTTAAGTCGCTGCAGAACTCGGTGAGATAGGTCTCTAAAATCTCTCTGTCTTTTTCATCGATATCAAATACCGCAACTTCCTTACCCAGGTAATGCGGATTGATGTTTTCCCTCTTTTCCCGCAGGTAAACAACTCCGCCATGCATACCTGTTCCCAGGTAATCGCCGACGATGGGCCGACCGGGTTTGCGGTTCAGCCCCAGTAGAACTGCTACACCGCCTGCCATGTATTCGGCAAAAAAGTCTCCTGCGCAGCCACCGGCAATAATAAGGGGCTTTTTGTCACGGTATTCCTTCATGTGAATAGCTACCCGATAACCCACATCGTCACGGACAAAAATTTTACCGCCCCTCATAGCATAACCGAGCACATCCCCGGCATGCCCATGCACAATTATTTTTCCGGAGTTCATGGTATTCCCTACCGCATCCTGACCGCTGCCATAAACAGTAATGGCAGGACCGTCCATAAATGCCCCCAGGTCATTGCCGGGCACCCCCCGGATTTCGATTTGCACCGGTTTGTTTATACGGGTACCGATATAACGCTGGCCGTTTACATTTTCCAAAAGAATTTGGGTGGCGCCTTCATTTACCGTCTCCAGGAGGAGGTCATTCAGCTCTTTATAGTATATGCCTTTAGCATCAATTGTTTTAATCACCGGCCTTCCCTCCTGTCAATTTAGCTTTTCTCACGTCCGGCGCAAAATGGATATAACCGAAATCCTGCCGGATTAAATCCTGCTTGAAAGCCTTGACATCTGCCTGTTCCCTGATTAAACCGGTTAAAATACCGCTCCGGTCTATAGAGTTGAGCAGAATAAAGCCAACAACCCTGTCATTTTTTAAAACTATTTTGCGATAACATTTATCCTGGCTGCTTTCATCCACCATAATCTCATACTCGCTACCTTCAGGGTTAGCAATACCGGCCGTATTCATTGGCAGGCCAAAAAGCCCTATGGCATTGAAAGCAAATCCGCCGCCAAATTGCACTTCGGCCCCTGCCATGGCCTGCCCGGCAATTTCCCCCTGCATATAAGCATTGGGCAAAATCGGGAGTACCCTTTGTCCACCGTAAAGAAGGTCATAACCTTCACTTACGTCCCCGGCGGCATATACATCAGGCACACTGGTCTGCATCTTCTCGTCAACTAATATACCGCGGTTGTACTTAATGTCAGATTCTTTAATCACATCCAGGTTAGGGGTAACCCCTATAGCTACTATGACTATGTCACAGGGCAGCTCATTGTTATCTTTCAGCAGAACCGAACTAACTTTATTATCCCCCCGGACCTCTACAACAGTGTTGTTCAACTTAAAAGCAACACCCTTGGTTTCCGCATGCGCTTTTACCATTTCCGCAGCTCTGGTATCCAGAATTGAGCTCAAAATCCTATCCGAAAGGTCCAGCACGGTAGTTTCCACGCCACACTGTACCAGAGCTTCTGCGGCCTTCATACCAATGAGGCCCGCTCCTACAACCACAGCCCTTTTTCCCGGCGCGGCAACTTCCTTAATTTTTTTAACGTCATCAAATTTTATAAAGGTATAGACCCCTTCCCTGTCCAGTCCGGGTACCGGGGGAACAATAGGCTTGCTGCCGGTGGCGATCAATAATTTATCATAAGGTATATCGCCTTCTGCGGTAACCACCGTTTTTTCACCGGTTTTTACAGCTAATGCCTTACGGCCCCCCAAAAACTGTACACCATGCAGTGCGTAAAAATCCTCCGGGCGGTACCTCATTTGGTCTTCCGTGACTTTATCCGCCAGGTAATAAGATATTAACGGCCTGGAATAGGTATGGTACGGTTCGTCGGACAGTATGGTAATCGTACCCTTCTTGTCTACCTTTCTGATTCCTTCAACAGCGCCAATTGCCGCTGCAGAGTTTCCGATCAATACGTATTTCAACGCCTCTACACCTCCCTTTGGCCCTATTCTGCAAGTACTAATGCTCCATTGGGGCAGTTGGCCACACACGCCGGCCGGCCATCGGCTTTTTCTATGCATAAGTCGCATTTGGCGGCAACCTTCTTCCCTGCTCCGTCTCTTACAATAGCGCCGGCTGGGCAGGCCACTATACAGGTCCAGCAGCCAACACAACGTTCTGTATCGTTTACAACGGTGCCCGTTTCCGTATCCCGGTGCATAGCTCCCGTTATACAGGCTTTGATACAATATGGTTCATCACAGTGCCGACACTGTATGGCAAAAGATACAGGCTTGTTTTCCTCGACGATTATCCTGGCAGCAGGACGCGGCCCTTTTTTATAAGCCTTCACAATGTCGTTAGGGTAACGGGAATGGGCTACAATACAGTGAACTTCACACAACCTGCAGCCTATACACACTTCCTCGTTGGCATATATCCTTTTCATTACTTACCCCCCTTACTCTCCGGCCGCTTTTATTCCGAGTATATTAAGCTCTTTTTCCGTTAAGCCAATTCCCCTTAGCATCAGCCTGTTACCCCGCAAGCTCTCCAAAGCATTGATACCCATACCGCCTAAAAGTTCTTTGATCTCGTGGCCCCAGGCCTTCAGCAAGTTTGCAGCTCTCCGGGCGCCTATGTCTGGATTTAAACGTTTTACCAGGTTGGGGTTCTGAGTAGCTATACCCCAGTTGCATTTACCACTGTAACAGGTCTGGCACATATGACAACCCAGAGCAATTAATGCCGCGCTTCCTATATAAACGGCATCTGCTCCCAGAGCAATGGCTTTGACCACATCGGAACTGTTCCGGATACCGCCGGAAATTACAATGGAAACCTGGTTCCGGATGCCTTCTGCCCGCAGTCTGGAATCAACCGCTGCCAGGGCAAATTCTATTGGAATACCAACACTGTCGCGAGTTCTTAAAGGTGTCGCCCCCGTTCCGCCGCGAATTCCGTCAATAGCAATGATATCGGCCCCTGCCCGGGCAATACCGGAAGCTATGGCGGCAACGTTATGCACAGCAGCGATTTTTACAGAGACAGGTTTTTCGTAATTGGTTGCTTCCTTCAGGGCAAATATGAGCTGGCGCAAATCCTCTATGGAATAGATATCGTGGTGCGGCGCAGGGGAAATGGCGTCGGTTCCCTCAGGTATCATCCTGGTTTCGGAAACCTGTTTACCAACTTTTTCACCCGGTAAATGTCCACCGATGCCCGGTTTAGCTCCCTGACCGACTTTTATTTCGATGGCTTTACCGGCCTTCAGGTATTCCGGGTGAACACCGAAGCGCCCGGAAGCCACCTGGACGATACAGTTATCCCCAAACTCATACAGGCTCTTGTGCAATCCGCCCTCGCCCGTATTAAAGTAAGTCCCTACTTCTTTGGCTGCCCTGGCCAATGATGTAATGGCATTTAAACTGATGGATCCAAAGGACATGGCCGCAAACATTATGGGGACTTCCAGTTCCAGTTGAGGTGGCATCTTTTCCGCCAGGCGACCGTCTTTGATATTCAACTGTTCCGGTTTACGCCCCAAAAAAGTTTTCAGTTCCATAGGTTCACGCAGCGGGTCAATGGACGGGTTGGTTACCTGGCTCGCATTTAATAAGATATTATCCCAGTAAACAGGAAAATTCTTGTCAGTACCCATCCCTGTCAATAAAATGCCGCCTGTAGCTGCCTGTTTATAAATTTCTTTAATCGTTGACCCCGTCCAAACCGGGTGCTCCCTAAATTCCAGCGGATGCCGCCTGATGCTTAAGGCCCTGGTAGGACAAAGCAGAACACACCGGTGGCAGTTTACGCACTTGGTGTCGTCAGCCATCATTAAGTCTTCTTCCGCGTCATAAGAGTGAACCTCATTGGCACACTGGCGCTCACAGACTCTGCAGTTGATGCATTTTTTGATATCCCGTTCCACAATAAAATCCGGAGTTTGGAAATTCAGTGTCATAACCTGTCAGCTCCTTCCAGCAAACCAATTACCGGTTCGCCCCCGCGAGGCGTCCATACAGTGTCCGGGTCGGCACAAATTTCACGGATAGCCGATTCTTCACTGGCCACATAAAGAAAATCTCCCTTGGTTGCAGCCACCAGAGAACGCAGTTTGATCCTGTCATTAAGCGCCATTATACCGTTTCTGGTTCCAAGGATAATGGAGAAAGGCCCATTCACAAGCAGACTGGAATAGGTGGCTCGTAAAGCTGTGAACAAATCCTTTTCGGCCGGTTCCATTCTGTCGATATCCTTCCAGAAAGGCGCCGCCACAGTGGCGACGGCCAGTTCAAGACTCAGTCCCTGCTTGCGGATTAAATAGTCAAAAATATAGGTAATAGCTTCCGTATCTGTCTGCAGAGTGCATTTATATCCAAACATTTCGAGGAACCGGGCGTTCGCACCATAGGAAGATATTTCCCCATTGTGTACAACAGACCAATCAAGCAAAGTAAAAGGATGGGCTCCACCCCACCAGCCCGGGGTATTGGTAGGGAAACGGCCGTGAGCAGTCCAGATATACCCTCTGTATTCGTCTAACCGGTAGAACTCCCCTATATCTTCAGGGTAACCAACCCCTTTAAAAGCACCCATGTTCTTTCCGCTGGAGAAAATGTAGGTTCCGTCGTACTCACTGTTTATTCGCATTACGCAGCGCACAACATATTCTTCTTCCGTCAGTTCCGACTGCAAAAGCTTGTCTTTTTTTGGCTGTACAAAATAACGCCAAATCAGCGGGGGATTGGTAATTGAACATACTTTGCGGGTAGGAATTTTGCCGTTGGAATCTACGTTAAAATGCTCATTTATAAATTGTTCAGCCTTTTCTTTACAAGTCAGTCCTTCATAAAATACATGCAGAGCATAATGGTTTTCATATTCGGGGTAAATTCCATAAGCAGCAAATCCACCCCCCAAACCATTGGAGCGATCATGCATCAAGGCAATTGACCTGATAATATCTGCGCCGGAAAAAACTTGGCCTTTTTTATTGATAATTCCACTTATCGCGCAGCCGGAGGGAATTCTCGGATACTGCTTAACCAAAGTTATCACCTACCATTTCCTTTGTTTTGCTTTTTTTACATTTTTTTACTTTTTTTCGGTAATAAAAACCGGCTTATGAATAAGCCGGTGCAAGTTTAGCTGATTAAAACTTTTCCAGGTACTCCTCAAGTTCCCATGGATGGACTTGAACCCTGTACCGGTCCCATTCAATTAGTTTTGCCTCCACAAACCGGTTGTAGATGTGGTCCCCCAAAGCGCTTTTCACTACTTCGTCCTTCTGAAGCTCCTTAATAGCTTCATAAAGGTTCATGGGCAGGCTTTCGATATTTTCGGCAGCCAGTTCTTCAGGGGTCATATGGTAAATGTTTTTATCCGTTGGCGGTGGAGGCTGTATTTTATTTTTAATTCCGTCCAATCCTGCCTTCAGGCAAACGGCTATTGCCAAGTATGGATTACAGGCAGGGTCCGGGTTTCTTAACTCAATACGGGTACTCATCCCTTTCTTGGAAGGAATCCTGATTAACGGACTTCTGTTGGCGGCAGACCAGGCAATATATACAGGCGCTTCATAACCGGATACCAGGCGCTTGTAAGAGTTCACTGTCGGATTAACAATAGCAGCAATAGCCTTGGCATGTTTAATCAGTCCGCCTATATAGTAATAAGCTTCTGCACTTAACTGGTCGGGAGTAGTAGGGTCATAAAAAGCGTTCTGCTCCCCTTTAAAAAGGGACTGGTTCATGTGCATACCGGAACCGGCTATACCAAAGACGGGTTTGGGCATAAAGGTAGCATGCAAACCATGTCTTTGTGCTATAGTCCGCACAACAAATTTAAAAGTCATAATCTTATCGGCAATATCAAGGGCATCATCATATTTAAAATCTATTTCATGCTGTCCGGGAGCTACCTCATGGTGCGAGGCTTCAATCTCAAAACCTAATTCTTCAAGGGTCAGAACCATATCGCGGCGAGCATTTTCGCCCAGGTCGACAGGGGTAAGGTCAAAATAACCGGCTTTATCGTGGGTAATTGTAGTAGGTCTGCCGGATTCATCGGTCAAGAAGAGAAAAAATTCCGCTTCCGGGCCCACATTCATGGTATACCCCATCTCTGCAGCCTCACTCAGTACCCGCTTGAGAGTATTCCTGGGACAGCCGCTAAAAGGGGCGCCGTCGGCATTGTAAATATCACAAATCAACCTGGCAACCGAGCCTTCCCGGGGGCGCCAGGGAAATACGGCAAAGGTATTCGGGTCTGGCTTTAGATACATGTCCGATTCCTCAATCCTTACAAATCCTTCTATTGAGGACCCGTCAAACATCATTTCCCCATCAAGAGCTTTTTCCAACTGTTCGACAGTAATAGCTACATTTTTCAATACACCAAAAATATCTGTAAACTGCAGCCGCACAAACTTTACGTTTGCCTCAGCCGCCATCTGTATAACATCTTCTTTGGTTAACGCCATTGTTAACACAACCTTTCTACTGGAAGTTTTCGTTTAATTTCAAAGCCAGACTTTCCGATACTCTACCAAAAACCGCACCGCCCTCCTTATTATGTACAAATAAAAAGCACTTCCAATAACAGAGGCTCTTGCCCCTGTTGTCTGAAAGCGCCGTTGCTTCAGAACCAGAAATACACCTTTGTATTTCCAGACTATTAATTCTGCTTCCTATTATAGCATAGCCAAAAAGAAATGCAATACTTTTTTGCTGATTATTTTGTATACTTACGGCTAAGTAGTTAACAGACACCTAAATGCTTAAAAGCGGAGTGTCAGCGACCACTCCGCTTTTAAGATGGGAAGGATGGTATAGAGAATTTGGTTCAGCATTAAGCTAGCAGTAAATTAAAATTAATAGGTGGTAAGGTATTTTTCAATTTCCCATTCGGTAACTTTTGTTCTGTATTCATCCCATTCCTGAAGTTTGCCTTCCATGAACTTACTGTAAACATGCTCACCAAGCATGTCCTTTAATACCTCATCATTTTGCAATTCGTCAAGGGCTTCCTTCAGGTTGGCCGGCAGGCTTTGAATGCCTTCAGCTGCTCTTGTGGCAGCATCCATATGGTAGATATTGGCGCTTGTTTCAGCAGGGGGTTGAATCTTGTTCTTGATTCCATCCAGGCCGGCCGCCAAAGCGCCAGCTATAGCCAGATACGGGTTGCAGGAGGGGTCCGGATTCCTGAGCTCTACCCTTGTGCTGGCTCCCCTCTTGGCAGGGATGCGGCAGAGAGCGCTTCTATTGGCAGCAGACCAAGCCAGGTATACAGGCGCTTCATAACCAGGTACAAGACGCTTATAGGAGTTTACCGTCGGGTTGGTAATAGCTGCCAAAGCGCGGGCATGCTTCAACAATCCGCCAATGTAATAGAGAGCTTCCTGGCTTAACTGCTTATACCCATTGGGATCAAAGAATGCGTTTTGATCTCCTTTAAACAGTGACTGGTTCATATGCATACCGGAACCGTTGATACCAAATATAGGTTTCGGCATAAAAGTAGCATGCAAACCGTGCCGCTGAGCAATTGTCCGGACAACAAACTTAAAGGTCATAATTTTGTCAGCAACATCCAAGGCGTCAGAATATTTAAAGTCGATTTCATGCTGTCCGGGAGCAACTTCGTGGTGGGAAGCCTCTATTTCAAAACCCATCTGTTCGAGGGTCAAAACCATATCTCTCCGGGCATTTTCACCCAGGTCCACAGGTGTCAGGTCAAAGTAGCCCGCTTTGTCGTGGGTTATAGTAGTCGGTTTTCCTTCCTCGTCAACAAGGAACAGGAAAAATTCTGCTTCCGGGCCTACATACATCCTGTACCCCAATTCTGCCGCTTCCGCAATTACCTTTTTCAGAATATAGCGCGGGTCGCCTTCAAAAGGATTGCCGTCCGGCTTATAAACATCACAGATCAGCCGGGCCACAGCTCCGTCTTTTGGTCTCCAGGGGAACACTATAAATGTATCCGGGTCGGGGCGTAAATACATATCAGATTCTTCTATCCGGGTAAAGCCCTGAATAGAAGAACCGTCGAACATAAGCTCACCATCCAAAGCCTTCTCTAATTGTTCGGTTGTAATGGCAACGTTTTTTAACACCCCGAAAATGTCAGTAAACTGCAAACGCACAAACTTTACATTTAATTCTTTTGCTTTTTCCAAAACTTCCTGTTTGGTCATTTTTTTCACACACCTTTCTCATTTTATGGTTTTGTAAAAATTAGCTTAAACTGAATACAGAGGCTCAATGAATTTATTAAGCGTTAGGTCTTAACACCCCCCACTGTACAATAATTGGGATTAAAACCTTATTTGAGGTCGTGTGCCAGGATAATTGCTTTGGCAACGGCCTGCATTGACATCCTCTTGTTCATACTTTGTTTCTGAATGCGGCGAAAAGCTTCGGCTTCCGTCAGACCCAAAGTATCCATAAGTATGCCCTTGGCTTTTTCCACCAGTTTTCTGGTCTCCAGCGTATTTTTCAATTTTACTATTTCTTCTTCCAAAGCCCTGATGCGGTTATAATTTCTAATCACCAGATCTATCACCGGAAAAAGGTTGCGTTCATCAACGGGCTTAATTACATAGGCAAAAAAACGTTTTTCTTTTTCATAATCAGGTAACTTTACCTGATCCGGAGTCCCAATCAAGATAACAGGCGCCAGCCCGTCTTCTTCAACAATGTCCCCTATTTCCGCCCCCTCCAACACCGCCAGTTTGGCCTCCATAATGACTAAATCCGGCTGCCTGTAGCGGATCAATTTTAAGGCTGTCAGTCCGTCTTCTGCTTCGCCAACTACCAGATAACCGGCTTTATTTAGTAGAGCTTTCAGGTTTTTTCTACTGGCTGGATCAGGATCGGCGATTATAACACGACGCTCATCCATATATGAAGACCCCCTTTCTGGCTGGTAAAATAAAAATAAATAAAAATGAAAAAGCCCTGCAGTCCTATTCGTAAGAATAGAACTGAGGGCTTCATCGCCTCAATTGATGATACTTCATCGTATCACCGAATATTTAATTTTTTCTTGTGCCATACTATATAAATTATATATTGGTTCTATGGATATAATTATAGCAAAATTTCAACCAAATGCAACTGCAAATTTTGTTGTATACAAAATATTTAAGTCCGGGGGCTAAATGGCATCCGGGCCACTTTCACCTGTCCTGATCCGCACAGCCTTTTCAACAGGGTAAACAAAAATTTTACCGTCACCTATTTCTCCGCTCCTGGCTGCCTCTGAAATCTTTTTAATAATCTGGTCGATAAACCTGTCTTCGGCGACAATTTCGATTTTTATCTTCTCTAACAAATTGATATTATATACCTGCCCGCGGTATACTGAAGTCAACCCCATCTGGGTACCGCAGCCAATGACATGGGACACCGTCATCCCTCTGATTCCTATTAATTCGAGAGCTTCCTTAACTTCGTTGAGTTTTGCGGGCCTGATAATTGCTTCAACTTTTTTCACTGCAGTCCACCTACATTTTGTTACAATTAGCATATATAATTGTATTATAAAGTAAACTAACTCATGTGACAATAACTCCTACCAAATTTTAGAAGTTAAGGGCCGTATAACGGCCCTTAATTTTTTATCTTTAGTGTTGATTATGTCTGGTTAAATTGCAGCCTCTCCTGCCTCACCGGTTCTGATCCGGACAGCTTTCTCTACAGTATAAATAAATATTTTCCCGTCTCCGATTTCGCCGGTTTTGGCAGTGTCAGATATTAGCTTTACCAATTCATCAACGACGCTGTCCTTGACAACTATTTCTATTTTAATCTTCGGTAATAAGTCTATGGTATATTCTGTCCCCCTGTATATTTCCTTCTTACCTTTTTGCAATCCGCAACCAACAACTTCTGTTACTGTCAGGCCATGAATATCGTATTTCCCGAGGGCGTCCTTCAGGTCGTCAAGTTTACTGGGTCTAATAATAGCCTCAACCTTTTTCATGAAAACCCCTCCATGTCTAAACCTGGCTCTGGTTGCTATAACAGCTTTTCGACAGTCTGCCCGACGGAAGTAGGTGACACAATACCCGGGCTGGAGTAATTCACGGAAGTAGTGCCTCTCAAAACGAAGTCGCCATAGGCAACCATTCCGTGTTCGCCAAGATCAAGACCTTCCAGTTCTTCATTTTCCGTAACACGCAGGCCTACGGTGTATTTAAGGACTAAGAACAAGATACCGGTTGTAACAACAGTCCAGATGAATACAGCGACTACACCTGTCACCTGAGTAATAAGAAGGTCTACCCCGCCACCATATAAAAGGCCCCCGTCTACTGCAAACAATCCTACCATGATTGTTCCAAAGGAACCACAAACTCCGTGAACAGAAATTGCACCAACAGGGTCGTCAATTTTGGCCACTTTGTCAAAGAACTCAACCGCCAATACCACCAATACTCCAGCCATAGCACCAATCGCTGCAGCTCCAACATTGTTTACGGCAGCAGTCCCAGCAGTTATGGCCACAAGGCCGGCCAAGGCACCATTTAAGGTCATACTAACGTCGGGTTTCCCGTACCTAATCCAGGTGAAGATCATGGCCAGACATGCCCCGGCTGCCGCTGCTATATTGGTAGTAACAGCAATTTCAGCAATTTTCAGGTTAGTTGCCGATAAAGTACTGCCCGGGTTAAACCCAAACCAGCCAAACCATAGGATAAATACGCCCAACGCAGCAAGAGTAATACTGTGTCCAGGAATTACATTTACTTTTCCGTCCTTACCGTATTTGCCAATCCGGGGGCCCAAAATGGCTGCTCCGACTAAAGCGGCCCAACCGCCTACAGAGTGTACAACGGTGGAACCGGCGAAGTCTATCATACCCTTTTTAAAAAGCCACCCTTCGGAATTCCAAATCCAGTGTCCTACTATCGGGTAAATTATCAAACTAATGACTGCACTGTAAATAATGTAAGCTATGAACTTAGTTCTCTCAGCCATTGCCCCGGAAACTATAGTGGCAGCGGTAGCAGCAAAGACCGTCTGGAAAATCAAAAATGCCATAAGTGGTACAGAGAGGCCCAAATGGTCGGCATTCCCTGTGGCTCCAAACAGAGAAGTCCCGAAAAGACCTGCTTTGCTGGCACCAAACATCAGACCAAAACCAACCAACCAATAGGCAATAGTGCCTACCGCAAAGTCCATCAAGTTTTTCATGATAATGTTACCGGCATTCTTTGCCCTGGTCAACCCTGTTTCAACCATCGCAAAACCCGCCTGCATAAAGAATACCAAAAAACCTGCAATTAAAGTCCAGGCTGTATCAATAGCCACGGCGTTAGACTCGGCTGTCGGGCCATCTCCAGCCCAAGCAACCCCTATGGTTGTTAATATGAACAAAAGCGTTATCATTAATATACGTATCATTTTGCTCATCATAGTAATCCCTCCTGAAATTTACGTGTATTGATAAGCAGAAAACGCTCCCCGGAGAGAAGACGCCGATATTCCCCCCAAAAGAGCGTCACTGCTCATCAGCTTATTGGTAAACCATTATACCAAAAAAGACGCTCTCAGGAATCTTTTACCGATTCCGACAAGCGCCTTCGCTGTAGATACATCTTAGTATCAGCATTTTAATTTTTATTAGGTATAATTTTTAATTGAAAACATTATTATTTAAAGCCCGCCTTGAACATTATATTTCCGGTTAAATCGCTTCTTCTCCACTTTCACCGGTCCTGATCCGGACAGCATTTTCGATTGGATAGACAAAAATCTTTCCGTCACCAATTTCACCGGTTCTGGCCGTGTTGACTAATATCCTGATCACCTCATCCACCCATTTATCCCTGATGACTATCTCAACCTTTATCTTGGGCAGCAGGTCAATAGTATATTCTGTACCCCTGTAGACTTCTTTTTTGCCCTTCTGTAGGCCGCATCCTATTACTTCGGTAACAGTCATACCATGGATGCCAAACTTCCCCAGGGCCTCTTTTATCTCGTCCAGTTTTGACGGACGGATTATAGCTTCTATCTTCTTCATGTCACATTCCCTCTTTCCCCAGAATGTCTTATTCTGCGGTTATGCAGTGAACCAATGGATTGATAATAATTAGGTGGAAGAAATATTTAGCGTCACTGAAGGAGCCTCCGCTACTTTCTCTTTAAATTGACCCTTGGAAAGGGAACCGGTTAAAACGAAATCCCGGTATGCCTCTTCCCCATGCATTGTGGAGTCAAGGCCCATGAGTTCTTCATCTTCAGTGGCCCTAATTCTGGTAAATGCATTAACTACTTTAAGTATTACGAAGGTTCCAATCGCCGCAAAAAGGTAAGTAGCAACAATACTGATAATCTGTGCCTTCAGCAGCGCCGGGTTACCGTAAAACAGCCCATCAGCCCCGGCAGGGTTAACAGTTGTGGTTGCAAACAATCCTGTGGCGATTGCGCCCCAGGTGCCTCCTATACCGTGGCATCCAAAGGCATCCAGTGCATCATCATAACCAAGCCTGGCTTTAAGTACTCCAACACCAAGGTAGCAAATAACTCCTCCAATTAAACCAATGGCTATTGCGGCAAGAGGGGTTACAAAGCCCGCTGCCGGCGTGATAGCGACCAGGCCCGCTACAGCGCCACTGGCCGCGCCCAAAAGGGTAGGTTTTCCGTGGTGCAGCCATTCGGCAAGTACCCAGGATAAAGCTGCAGCAGCGGCCGAAGTGTTAGTAACTACAAAGGCTGTTCCGGCCAGGCCGTTAGCAGCCAGAGCGCTTCCTGCGTTGAACCCGAACCAGCCAAACCATAACAGGCCAGCGCCAAGTACAGTCCATGGCAGGTTATGCGGCAGCATAGGTTCCTTGCCATACCCTTTTCTCTTTCCTAAAATCAAGGCAGCAATCAAGCCTGATACACCTGAACTTATGTGCACAACAGTACCACCTGCAAAGTCCAGCGCTCCCAGGTTGCGGATCCATCCATCTACTCCCCAGACCCAGTGAGCCAGAGGGTCATATATTATGGTAGCCCAAAGGACGGTAAAGGCCAGAAAAGCAGGAAACCTCATCCGCTCAGCGATTGACCCTGTAATCAATGCAGGAGTAATAATGGCAAACATTAACTGGAATATAGCAAAAATCTGATGCGGAATAGTCCCCGCATAATCCGGGTTTGGTTCGGCTCCTACCCCGTTGAAACCTAACCAGTCCAGGCTGCCAATTATGTGGCCGTGGTCAGGTCCGAAAGCCAGCGAATAACCGAACAGCACCCATTGAACAGAAATAATTGCAATGATAATGAAGCTCTGCATCATCGTGCTAAGCACGTTTTTCCTCCGGACCATGCCCCCATAAAATAAGGCCAGTCCCGGAGTCATGAGCATAACCAGGGCGCTTGATATAATCATAAAAGCAGTATCTCCTGCATCGACTGCAGAAGCATCTGCAGCCCAGGCTATACCAGGAAGGCTGAAAACCATCAACATAGCGCCTAATAGGCTAAGTTTAACAGTTTTCATCGGCGTCACCTCTTTTCATAATTTTTTATAGCTAAACAAAAACACTCCCTTTCGGAAACCGGCGCCTATTCCCGCAAGAGAGCGTCTTTGCTCAACCCGCTAAGTACTTCCATGAACTTAGGGGGATGAAAACCTGTATAAAAATAAAAAACGCTTTACAGAAAGTTTTCCTTTCCGAAAGCGTCATTGCTAAATTGATACAGCCTTGTATCATTTTATTATATTTTATATAAGAATAATAGCACACAATTTTATTCTTGACAATAGTTTTTTATTTTTTTATGAAGAATTTAATTCCTAAACAGCCCTGAAATGGCGCGGAAATGCATATGGTTTCCGGCGGCACGCCCGGGATACAAAGCGCGATAAAATTTTGACCCTGGAGAAATCATCAACGGGCATTGAACCAAAATGCTGTTTAAAAATAAGGAGCATCTCTTCAAAGGCGGCATTGCCGGCCCTTTCTCCGATCCCGTTAACAGTAGTGCTTATATACCGGCACCCCGCTTTTACCGCCGCCAGTGTATTGGCAGCGGCCATGCCGAAATCATTATGGGCATGAATTTCCACATTACTTCCTATGCGGGAGATGAGACTTCTCATTATTTCATATGTTCTAAAGGGCTCTAATATGCCAACAGTATCGGCATACCTTATCCTTACTGCACCCTCTTCTAAAGCTATGCCGGCAACAAGGGCGACAAACTTTTGGTCGGCCCGGGAAGCGTCTTCTAACCCAACGGAGACAGTACAACCCGCCTTCACAGCATAACACAGCACGTCTTTAAGCGTTTCCAGTACCCACCGGCGGTTTTTTCTCAGCTTGTATTTTATCTGTATATCTGAGACCGGAACCGATAAATGCACACTGTTTACGCCACAGCTCAGGGAAGCCTCTATATCCTTTACAGATAAGCGATTCCAGGTAAAAATACCTGCCTGCAACCCCAAGCCGGCAATATGACGAATGACTTCCTGTTCTTCCAGCCCCATGGCCGGAGTGCCAATTTCTATCAATGGTATCCCGGCACCGTCAAGCAGCCGGGCAATAGCAATTTTCTCCGTAGGTGTAAAAGCTATACCGGCAGCCTGTTCACCGTCCCTTAACGTTGTATCAACTATCAAAAATTCAGACATAGGCGCACCTCCTCCTTCGGGCCGGATTGGTGATTAGTGACTTCGTTTTAACTGTTTTTCCCTTTACCTGGTCAGGTATACTAATGTGGAGGACGCGCTCCGTAGCTGCCCTAACGTGTATTGTTTCCCCTCATGAAGGTACAGGGCCTGATCCGCTAGGTACTTCACATCCTCACTGTTATGGGTCACCATAACAAAAGGAATCCCCCATTTCCCCTGAAGTTCTTTCAATTCCCTGCGCAACTGCTTCCGCGTATAATCATCGAGGGCTGACAGGGGTTCATCAAGAAGCAGGATATCAGGTTCGGTCATCAGGGCCCTGGCCAGGGCAACCCGCTGTTTCTCACCGCCTGACAGTTCGTCCGGGTATCTGTGCTGAAGATGGGTTACCTTTAACATTTCCAGCACGTCAATAACAGAAAGCCTGTAGCCCCTCTTTTCTTTGCAGCCTTTTACTCCGTACATGGCATTTTGTTTTACTGTCATATGAGGAAATAAAGCATAATCCTGAAATACATAACCTACTCTTCGCAGGCGTGCCGGTAAATTAACACCTTCCCCGGAGCAATAGAAAACCTTCCCTTTTAAACTGATAAAACCCTCATCCGGCGAGACAAGTCCTGCGATGCATTGCAGCAGGGTTGTTTTGCCGGCTCCGGAAGGGCCTAATATAGCAGTTATGCCATTAGCAAAAGAAAAGGCCACTTTTAATAAGAAATCAGGTAAAGCCTTTTGTATATTTACTTCTAACACCCATTTCACCTCTTTCCGGTCCCTTCTTGTCCTGCCGGCCTTGAAAACCCTGACCCGTTTTCCCCTGCCATTTATTGACGGCGAAGGTAATGATAAAAGAGGCTGCCGTTATAATTGCCACCAGCCGGCCGGCTGTATCAATATCGCCCGATTCCACAGAAAAGTATATAGCTAAAGGTATGGTCTGGGTCTGGCCCGGAATATTGCCAGCCAGCATCACCGTTGCGCCAAACTCACCCAGTGACCTGGCGAAAGCCATTAGAACGCCGGCGAGAACGCCCGGTAAGGCCAGCGGTAAGGAGATAGTGTAAAAAACTTTCCACTCGGAAGCGCCGAGATTCCTGGCCGCACTTTCCAGCCTTCTGTCAACCGACCCGAACCCTGCCTTGGCACTGCGGTACATTAATGGAAAGGATACTACGGCCGCAGCAATCACAGCGGCCCACCAGGTAAATACCACCCGTACGTTAAATACTTCTTCCAGTATAAATCCCAGGGGCCCGTGTTTGCCGAACAGCAGCAGCAGGCCGAAACCTATTACCGTAGGCGGTAAAACCAGGGGCAGCCCTATAATTGTTTCCACCAGGTTCTTCCCGGGAAACTCCTTGCGGGACATAACCCAGGCTGTTCCTGTTCCAAGGGCTGTTGTTATTATAGTTGATATTAAAGCTACCTTTACAGATAAAATCACCGGTTCTACAGGTACAGCCAAAATAAGCCCCTCCTTTCCCGGTTATTCTGCTCCGGGTACCGAAAAACCGTATTTTTGAAATACCTTCCGTACTTCTTCCTCTCCCATGAACTCCAGGAAATCTTCTGCCTGTTCCCTGTGGTCAGAACCTTTTATCACAGCTCCAGGGTATTTGATAGGCCTATGCAGCCCTGAGGGTATGATGAAAAGGGTTTTAACATTTTTGGAAAGGACGGCATCTGACCGGTAAACAAAACCGGCATCGGCGTTTCCCGTTTCCACATAAGCCAAAACCTGCCTTACATCTTTGGCAAAAACCAGTTTGGAGGATAATTTTTCATATAGGCCGGTCTTCTGCAAAGCTTCTTCGGTATATTCCCCTGCCGGGACTGTATCGGGGTTGCCAATGGCGATTTTATCCAATTTCCGGCTGAGAATATCTTCCAGGGAACCAATTTCAATGGGTTCGCCGGCAGGAGCTATTAAAGCCAACCGGTTACCGGAAATAATAACAGGGTTTTCAACAAGGTCCTGTTTGACCAGAGCATCCATTTGTTCTTCCCCGGCGGAGAAAAAAAGGTCAGCGGGAGCTCCCTGTTCAATTTGGCGCTGCAGGGTACCCGAGGAGGCAAAATTAAACCTTAATCTTATACCCGGATTTTTTTCTTCGTACATTTTCCGGACTTCTGTCAAAACGTCCTTTAAGCTGGCTGCAGCAGAAACATCAAGTATAATCTCTTTCTTCCCCTGCAGGGCCTTTTCACTGCTAACCCCTTTTTGCCCACAACCGTTAAGCGGTAGAATTGATAAAAGGGCTGCAAGTATTAAAAGCATTTTTTTCATGACTTTTAATCCATCGCTTGATACAAAGGCCATCCTCATACTCCCAACCCCTTTCTCAACCGGTTATTTTTTCATTAACATTGGTCACTGCATTTCTTCGTTATTGTGACTCTTATCTCCCCGTTCCCAAGCTTTTCTATTCTGCCTAATAGTCCGGAACTATATAATTCACCTTCCAGCCATGGCGGAACATGGTCACAAAGCACTTCCAATTCGTAAAAGCTACCTTTTCTCAAAAAAGGCAATAAGGCCTGCTTTGATGTGATTCCAAGGTTGCGGCTCTGAATATCTTTAAGGGATATATAAAAACACCCCGCCGATCTTTCGATAGGCTTTATTTCTGTATCAGGATTTCCGTCGCGCGTTTTCCCGGCCCTTTCTGCTTCTTCCTGCTCAAGAATGTAGTCCAGGAATTCCAGGGGATTTCCCTCAAACTCCCATATGCTGCAGCCCGCCTTCTCCAGTTCAAAATACGGCACACCGATTACAGAAAGCCCGATGAATATCCGGCAAGTACCAAGAAACTTTACCACCTCAGCCATCTTTTCCCGCAGTCCCCTCATACCCTGGCTGTCAGCAAGAGTAAACCCTTTTTCCCTTAATTTTTTCCACTTGCCCTGGTTTCTCTGAAATACGATAACTTTCCCTTTTTCGTAGAAGGAAGCCGTATTCCCGTCTGCACCGACAAACACAGCAATTTCTTTAGCCATTTTTCTCACCCCCCGTACTAATGGGCCGATGTCTCCTGACTATCGTTGTGTAACCAAAGGTTTTGTCTGTTAATAGACTAGAAAATCAAGCGGGCAAGGGGTCTCCCCCCTTCTATATGCTCCTCCATAATTTCTTCCACGTCGTCAACTGTAACCGCTCCATACCAGACATTATCGGGGTAGACTATCACGATGGGGCCTTTTTCACAAATTCCCAGGCAACCTGTGTTGGTTACAAAAACCTCGCTTCCCAGCCCGCGTTCTTCAATTTCTTCCATAAATGCTTCCATTAATTCCACTGATGCTTTGGCATGGCAGAAGCCCTTCTGCTGACCCGTAGGCCGGGAACTGGTACAGACAAAAATATGGTACTTAGGTTTATTCATTTTAAACCGCCTCCTTGCCCTCAATCTTTTGTACGGCAAAACTCAGGCCCTCTTCCACTGTGCCGTAATGTTCTATGCTGACGATACCTTTTTTCAGCAGCCTCTGCCTGGCTTGGTAGCCTATCCGCAATATGAGTACCGCATTACAGTCTTTCAGTGCATCGGCAATGGCATCTTTTTTATCTTCTTCCGTTTCACAAAGTTCTGCCCCACTGCAGTATTTGTCAACCCGCCTTGTTTCTACCATTTCGAAGTAACGGCCATTCCCATCATAAATAAGGAATTCTGAAGCATGGCCAAAATGCTGGTCAATCAGATCGCCTCTTTTCGATGCCACCGCAATTCTGTAAATCTTTTTCCCTTGACCGGAGGCTGTTCCCGCAGGTATTCTCCCTGCTGTCTCGGCGGCAAATTCTATCGCCCTGTCGTCTCCCAGCAAACCAATGGCATCGGCCCTGCACTGCCGGCAGTGATGCATCTGATGTAAATGAAGCTGGCACTGGTTTCTCATCTTGTTTAATTCCTTCATGCTGGTTTGCTGGTAATTTTCAAAAGCGCTTCCCGGCGCGGGAATTAACGGCATAATATTGGTCATAAAGGCCCCCAGTTCCTTCACCTTTTTGACTATGTCAGGTATGTGAAAGTCATTGATGTCTTTGATCATAACTATGTTCACCTTGACAAGGACTCCGTTTTCCGCCAGTAGCCGAATACCTTCCAACTGGTTCTTTATCAAAATGGCCGCACCTGTTTCCCCCTCATATCTCTTTCCTTTGTACAGAATGTGGCCGTAAATCCGGGCCCCAATCTCCGGTTTAAGGCAATTTACTGTTACCGTGACATGCTTTATGCCCAGACTTATAATTTCGTGGTAATATTCCGGAAGCAGCAGACCGTTGGTCGACAGGCAAAAGATAATTTCAGGATCGATAGCCTTCAGCCGTTCAATACTTTCCCTTGTTATTTCCCAGTTGGCCAGGGCATCTCCAGGCCCTGCTATCCCTACCACACTTAAGTTTTCAATCTGCGCTTTTACCCTGCGGAATTTTTGCTCTGCTGATTGAGGAGTAAGGATTTCACTGGTAACTCCCGGCCTGCTTTCGTGCAGGCAGTCAAATTTCCTGTTGCAGTAGTTACAGTTGATATTGCACTTGGGCGCAACGGGCAGGTGCATGCGGGCATATTTATGATGAGCTCCAAAGGAATAGCAGGGATGCTTGGCAGTAGCTTCCAACAGGCCCGGTGGTATATGTTTATTATTAACACTGCATGGCGAACTGCATTCCATCGCCTTCACCTCCTACAATAGTTGCCAGCAACCAGTGGTCAGTGGCCAGTAGTTATTAATGCTTTAATGCGTCGGTACAGCGGCATGATAATTTTTGTAGTACTTTTGGTACATCGAACTCCTATAGTTAGTAAGCTTATTTTCTAATAATGTATTAGTTATACGATCCAGAAACATGGTGGTCCCCGTATACCCTACTGACAACAGCCGCTGCCCCCCAACCCGGTCATGGATGGGAAAGCCCAGCCGGACCAGGGGAATACCTTCTTTTTCTGTAAGGTACCGGCCCTCTGAAGAGCCAATGGCAATATTGGCGCCCATTTCACGGCTGTTTTTGCGGATTTGCGTAAAATCAGAAGAGGTAAGGATCCTGGTTTCAATCTCTAACTCGTGCAAAAAGCCCTTAAGTAACCTGGGCAGTTTGGAATTCCTGCTGCCTGTGGCCACCACTACCGGGAAAATCCCGTTTTCACTGCAGGTTTTTGTAACAGCGAAAACAAGTTCCGGTTCCCCAAAAATTACGCTTCGGCCATGGAAATTATATTTATGCGAATCGACCATGGCATCTAAAAGCCTGCCCCGTTCCAACCGCAGGCTTGCGGGCATTTCTTTCCCCGTAATTTCCTTAAGACACGCAAAAAATAAGTCCGTATTTTCAACACCCATCGGTATGGGCAGATTATATAAGGGCACATCATACTCGGTTTGTAAAAACCTACCGGGAGACATACTGTCTTCTACCGTCATCCCAAACTGTATGGTAGCTGCGGAGCCTGCCATTACCTTGATGTCTGCCGTCCTGGTACCTCCTGCGGGAATCTTTTGGTACGGCTTTTCAAAGGGTCGGTCGAGGGTTTCTGAAAAATCAGGGAACAAAATATATTCCACGCCCATTAACTCCAGCAGTCTCTTGATTTCCCGTATATCGGCGGGGCTTATATTAGGCACAATTACGTTAACCCGGGAATGTCTCTTCGCCCTTTGAGTAAGTTTGGTAACGATTCTTGTCAGAGTAAACCAGTAACCTTCAAAATGGCTGTCCCCGTAACCGGGAGTAGGTACGGTAACAACAGGGAAACCCTCTAAGCCCCTGTCACGCAAGTAATCCGAAGTAATTCTTTCTATATCTTCACCGATTGTCTCCGCCAGGCAGGTAGTCAAAACTCCGACCAGTTTGGGCCGATAAACCTTCATTATATTATCGAGGCCTGTTTTCAGGTTCTGTTCTCCCCCGTAAACGGTTCCCTTTTCATTAAGTGAAGAAGACCCTACGTCAATGGGTTCGTTAAAGTGTTCGGCAATATGCCTCCTCATATAGGTGGCGCAACCCTGGGAACCATGGAGGATGACCATTGACTGCTCTATTCCTTTAAAGGGAATGATCCCGCCCATAGGCATACACATATGACATGGGTTTTCGGTAACATTACGAAAATTTGGGGTCTCCTTCTTCATAAGCTTTCCTCCTTTTTGGGCAACCTTTAAAAAGGCCAATCCCTGAAATCAAATGTCTGAGAATTATTGCCGCCGGGAGGCCTGGAGAGTTTTATCCAATGAATCTCCAGACGGGGGAGCAAACTGTAGAGTAGACCTCTTCCGCGAAATTTACAGCTCCCACAAAACCGCTCAGGGGATGCTTCCGGTCATGGTTGTGGTCTATAAAGGCTAAGCCCAGTTTATAGGCCAGGGGCCGCTCCTTCACGCCTCCCACCAGCAGGTGGGCGCCCTTTTCCAGCATAAAGCGTTCCAATTCTGAAGGGTTGGCATCGTCCAGTACTACTGTCCCTTCATTAACCAGGTCATGGATCACCTCATACTCTTCCCGCCTTCCTGTCTGGGTACCAACCATAACAACATCTATGCCCAATTCTTTAAACTGCTTAATTAAGGAAATTGCCTTAAACCCACCTCCCACATATACTGCGGCTTTTTTACCCTGCAGTTTCTTCCGGTAACCCCTTATAAGAGGCTCTATTCGCCGAATTTCTTTATCAATTAAGGCTTCCGCACGCCGGGTAATTTCATCATTGTTAAAAAATGCGGCAATTTTGCGCAGGGAATCGGAGGTATCCTCGATGCCCAGAAAAGATACGTTCATAAAGGGAATGCCAAAGCGGTCTTTCATTTTTCTAGCCAGGTAATGCATGGAACCGGCACACTGGACGATATTTAAAGAAGCTTCCGGGGCTTTTTTCAGCGCCATGTAATCTGAGTCGCCGGTAAAGGTTACATTGACCTCTATACCCATTTCATACAGATAATTTTTAATTATCCATGCCTCGGCAGCCAGGTTAAAATCACCCAAATAGTTAATTTTGGGGTCGTTCTTTTTCTTCTCCGTTTCACCAGAATTAATCAGGCGGAACAGGGCATCACAGGCTGCCCTGTATCCGGCCGCTTTATTTCCGATAAACCCACTTGACTCAACCGGGATTACTTCGATGTTGTGTTTCTGCGCAGCCGCCTTGCAAACGGCTTCCAGGTCGTCACCTATTACCCCCACGATGCAGGTAGCATAGACAAAAACCAGCCTGGGCTTATATTTACCTACCAAATCATCAATGGCCCGGGCCAGTTTCTTTTCACCGCCAAAAATTACATCTTCTTCCTGCAGGTCAGTGGAGAAACTGTTCCGGTAAAGTTCGGAACCGCTGCTAAGGCTCCCCCTGATATCCCAGGTATAGCTGGCACAGCCAATGGGTCCGTGAACAAGGTGGATTGCATCAGTGACAGGGTTCAAAACTACCCTGGCCCCGCAGTAGACACATGCCCGCTGGCTGACACACCCCGCAATGCTGTCCGTATCACACTTAATCTGCTTTTTCTGTTTACCCTTGACAGCAATAGAGTCAAGACGTTCTCTGATGGCCAGGCCGGTGTCCATATGACCACGTCCTTCCGTTACATGACCAACTCAAAGTCTTCATCAGCGGCATCCCTGTCCTGCCTGTCAAGGAGGGCGTTGCTGATCATTTCAACCAGCCGCATGGCCCCTTTGTAACCTACAATGGGCATATAAGAGTGTACGCTCCTATCGAGAATCGGGAAGCCTACCCGTACCAGCGGTATGTCTTCAGCCCGGGCGATATACTTGCCGTAAGTGTTGCCGATGATCAGGTCCACCGGTTCATTCTTGATCCACTGGTGGAATTCGAAGAGGTCGCCGGCAGCCTTTACATTGCCCTTTAAACCGGACTCCAGCAGCATGGCCCTGACTTCCTTCTCGAAGGAACTGCCCGGAGTACCGGTCAGTACATGCACCGGTACCATGCCCAGACCCAGTACTAACTCGGTCAAGCCGATAACGATATCCGGATCGCCAAAGATAGCCACTTTTTTACCATGAAATTGATGGTGCGTGTCTACCATAATATCCACCAATTGGCCCCTTTCTTCTTCCAGTTCATAAGGTATTTCGGTAACAAAAGTATTCCTGAGGGTCATAAGGAACTCATCTGTTGCTTTTACTCCAATGGGCGTCTTCAGGGTCTTTGCGGGTACTTTGCACTTGCGCTCCAATGCAATGGCGGCATCGGTAGATGCAAATGAACCCAGGGCAATAGTCAACTTAGAATTACCGGTATCTTTCAGTTCTTCAACGGTAGTACCGCCTTTGGGGAACATTTCAAACTTGCCGGTCATTGGGGAGTCTACGACACCGGAAGTGTCGGGGAACATGATAAAGTTAATCCCCATGGCTTTGACCAGCCTTTTAATCTCCCGCATATCACCCGGGTTCACAAAACCGGGAATGATATTGACCTGTTCCTTTTTGGTCTCGGTGGTGGCCTCAGACAAGTAATTAACCATTCCCCTAGTCATGTTGGAGAAACCGGTGATATGGGACCCAACGTAACTCGGGGTGTTGGCGTGGATCACAATTTTGCCTTCCGGTATTTCAGCCTGGTTCAGGAACGCCGGGATATCATCACCGATGGTCTCGGTGAGACAGGTAGTGTGAATGGCCATGACATCCGGGTTATAGATGGCAAATACGTTTTTGATAGCAGTTTTTAGATTGGCGCCGCCTCCGAAAACGGAAGCCCCTTCGGTAAAGGAACTGGTTGACGCCAGTATGGGATCACGAAAATGCCTGGTCAGATGAGACCGGTGGTAGGCACAGCATCCCTGAGAGCCATGGCTGTGGGGAAGGCACCTGTGTATGCCAAGAGCGGCATACATGGCCCCAATCGGCTGGCATGTCTTGGCTGGATTGATTAAACCACCCGAAGCGCGTTCTTTAATTTCTTTAGGTGTAAAGTCTAGCATTTTATTTTCCTCCTTTCCGTCATAGGCCGACTGCCGGCAGCCAGTAGGCTATGCCCTGCGCCGGCGGTCGTTCCACTAACTGCGCTATTATTTTTGCAATTGCCCCTCCAGTAACGGTTTGCCTTTCCAGGGAGGAGCTATGAAGTTCCAGGCCGGATTAGTAAACATAGCTGTTACATCCTGGGCAAATTTAACAGCGCCGTTAAAGCCGGCGTAAGGTCCGCTGTAATCATAGTTGTGGAGCTGCTTGGAAGGAATGCCCATTTTATGCGGAATGTATTTATCTTTAATCCCCGACGCAAAAATATCGGGCTTGAGAATCCTGATAAACTCCTCGGTTTCAAAGTGGTTCATGTCGTCAATAATTACATGTCCGTCCTTCATATCCACGTTCATGCCGGCATAATAGCTCAGTGGGATTTTTTTCTTCAATTCTTCCGCTTTTTCAGGCGAAATTCTCAGTTTAAAAAACTTGGGATCCGGTTCCACATGCAATTCGGGAATGTTCTTGCTGTCAGCATCAACCTTGATATGCGGTATAACCTGCCGACCCTCGTAATCGTCCCGGTGGGCAAATTCGTAACCTGCCAGTACGGTTTCTATGCCCAAGTCCTCAAACAGCTTCTGGTAGTGGTGTCCCCTGGAACCGCCGACGAAACAAAAGGCAGTTTTACCCTTACATATTTTCCTGTACTGCTCCAGGATTGGTTCGATCCTGGCCAACTCCTTGGCAATAACCTCTTCCGTCTTTTTAATTAGCTCTTCGTCACCAAAGTACTGGGCCATATCGCGCAGGGACTGGCAAGTAGCCTCAACGCCTATGAAGTTCACCTTTAACCACGGTGTACCGTATTTAATTTCCAGCATCTCCGCGATGTAGTTAATGGACCGGTGGCACTGAACCAGGTTAAGGTCAGCCACATGAGCATTTTTCAGGTCTTCGTAAGAGCCGTCACCGCTGGCTACGGCGATAACATGGTAACCTATCTCTTCCAGAATACGGTGGATTTCCCAACTGTCGCCGCCGATATTGTACTCGCCCAAAATATTAATGGAATATTTGGCCGGCGCTGCCGTCATCTCTCCCTTGCCAACTACCCACTCCAGCAAACCGTTGTTGGCAATATGGTGGCCGGCCGACTGGCTGACGCCCCGGTAACCCTCGCAGTTAAAACCCATAACGGGAATGCCGTGCTTTTCCTGGGCTGCTTTGGCCACTGCCTGAATATCGTCTCCTATAAGACCAACAGGGCAAGTAGCAGATATAGTAATGGCATTGGGTTTAAAGATTTCCACCACTTCGTCAATGACCTGGGCCAGTTTTTTCTCGCCGCCAAATACGATGTCTTTTTCCTGCATATCAGTAGTAACACAGTAAGCAAGGTAATTCTTGCCGTCCGGGGGCGTCTTGGCTTTATTTCTCCGGGTTAGCCAGGAATAGTAGCCGCATCCCACAGGCCCATGGGTAATATGTACTATATCCTTGAGCGGACCCAGCACCACGCCCTTGCAGCCGGCATAAGCACAGCCCCGGTTGGTGATAATGCCGGGAATAGTCCGGGTATTGGCTTCGATTTCCTGGGGTTCCTGGCTGGAATCTTTAATCAGGATGTGCTTTTTGCGGTTTCTTTTTACTTTGGCAGGATAAGCCTCAAGTATTCTTTCTAAATCCTTTTCTGTAACAGACATGGTTACAACCCCCTTTTTCTTTTAGATTGCTTCTTCGCCGGTTTCCCCGGTGCGGACCCTGATTACATCCGTGACCGGGAGGACAAAGATTTTACCGTCACCGACGTGACCTTCCTTGTTTACGGCTATGATGGTATCGACAACCTTCTGTACATCTTCATCCTTTACAATTATGCTCAGCAGCCGCTTGGGAATTAACCGTCCGCCCTTCAACATGCTTTGCAGAATGATTTCCCGGTTCTCGTCTGTGGCCTTGTCAAGCAAGGCCAAGTCCTTAAGCATCTTGCCCCGGCCCATAACCTTGGTGGCAGTCATCCGGCAAAACCCGGCTTCAGCAAGGGCGCTTCTGGTTTGACCGACCTTATTCATACGGATAATGGCAATAATTTCTTTCATGGCCGGCCACCTCCTATAGCTCTTTCTTGCCGCTGCTGATGGTATATACCTCTTCCACAGGAAGAATAAAGATTTTACCGTCGCCGTAATGGCCCTGTTCGCCCGTCTTGGCGTGTCTCATAATAATGCTGACCACATCATCCTTGTCTTCGTCCCGAACCACGATCATCAGCAGTTCCTTGGGAATTTCATCGTAAACAACATCTCCCACAATAACGCCTTTTTGCTTACCACGACCAACCACGTCAATCTTGGTTACGGCCGGAAAACCAGCATCGTTGAGTTCTGCCAGAATCCGGTTGGTTTTTTCAGGTCTCACAACAGCTTTAATCATTAACATAGGCCTCAATCCTCGCTTTCTGTTTTTCTTCCGGTTAGTCCAGGATACCGTGTTCCATGAGCAGTTCTTCCAATCTGTCCTGAGTCATGGGCGACGGGATTACAAACATGTCATTGCCGTCGATATTCCTGGCCAGCGTCCGGTATTCGTCAGCCTGGGGGTGCGTGGGGTCATAGTCGATAACGGTTTTCTTGTTAATTTCCGCCCTCTGCACCATATTGTCCCGGGGTACAAAGTGAATCAACTGGGACCCGAGTTCTTTTGCAAAATGCTGTAACAACTCAAGCTCGTTATCGACCTTCCGGCTGTTACAAATAATGCCGCCCAAGCGAACGCCGCCGCTTTGGGCATATTTTTTGATCCCCTTGCAGATGTTGTTGGCCGCATAGAGGGCCATCATTTCGCCGGAAGCAACAATGTAAATTTCCTGGGCCTTGCCTTCCCGGATGGGCATGGCAAAACCGCCGCAGACAACGTCACCAAGTACATCATAGAATACATAGTCAAGGTTATCCTCGTAAGCCCCCAGGGACTCCAAAAGGTTAATGGAAGTGATTATACCGCGTCCGGCACAGCCTACCCCGGGCTCAGGGCCGCCGGACTCAACACATTTTGTACCCCCATAGCCTTCCCGCATGATATCCTCCAGATCAATGTCCTCGCCTTCGTCACGCAGGGTGTCCAGAACGGTCTTCTGGTTCAGACCATGCAGCAGCAAGCGGGTTGAATCCGCCTTGGGGTCACAGCCCACCACCATTACCCTTTTACCCATCTCGGCCAGCGCAGCCACCGTGTTCTGTGTTGTGGTGGACTTGCCAATACCGCCTTTTCCGTAAATAGCAACCTGTCTCATAAATACCAACCTCCTAAAATTAAATATGGTAAACTTTGTCGGCGTCATTTTTGGGCACTACCTATTATTTTTAGCTGTTCACCTCCCTTGGGAAGATCCACAGATGTATACAAAAAGGCGCCGGGGTAAGTGAGTTAACCCTGGCGCCTTCGCCTGAACAATCGCCGTAGAATTAAACAAAAAGGCCCTTTGGCTTCCAAACCGGAAATTATGCCAAAAGGCCCCTCTGCCCATGTACATCTAAGTACTCTAACAACAGTGTTTTGCAGAAATCATGAAGTATCCTTTATTTAATTTTATCATAACATAAAACTAATTCATTTCGTTTTAAATAAACAAAAAATGCTTTCCGGCCTCGGAAAGCATCATTGCTCAGTTGATACAACTGTGTATCGGTTATGGTTTATAGTGATAGTATAATTGGCATGAATTAAATTGTCAATAGGAATTTAAAATTTCTGTGTTTAAGCAAAATAGAAAAATAACATCCGTTTATCAAAAGTTGAATTGGTAGTTGGAAATATTGCTTGAAGAGTAAAAATCATAAATAACTTTTTTACATTTTTTAGAAGAGAAAAATCAAAGACTTGGCGAAAATAATATTTTTAAAAATATGCTTTTAATTATGTCTCCATAAAAGTGCTTTATACATATACTAGATTGACGACGAAAGGAGCTGATGGGATGAATAATGTTAACAATTATGGACCTTCACATCAACATAAATTTGCAGGGGTAACTTCAGTAAATTTAAACCATAGTCACAGGTACTCAGGATTTACAGACCCAGCTCCAAGTGAAGTTCCTCATTCACACAGATACTATACTGTTACTACCTATGATGATGGCCACACCCATATAGTCTCTGGAATATCTGGTACTTCCATCGAACTTCCCGAGGGAGGTCATTATCATAATTTTGGAGGAGAAACCTCAATTAGTGGAAGTACCCCTCACTCACACAGTTACAAGGGTACTACAGGAATCAGCTAAATTAACATATAGCCGTATTTCATCTGACCCATGGTTGAAAAGGAACTTTATCCGCCCGCAGGCTGGCGCGGTTTTTGCATCGTCAATGCAGGAATCGTGACAACGGCGGCTTTCTTTATTTGTATCTCTCTACAGTCCCAGCCGTTGGCGTGATTGTTGCCAGGTAACTGTAAAAACCGTGACGGCCGAGGACGGGACAAGTTGGGTCGGAGCCTAGTGGAGCCGTTTAGCTTGTTGTTAGCTGAAGTTGGCCGGAAACTGTTTAAAATTGATTAGCCAAAAGTTTTATTAACAAAAAATATGTTTTGCGATGCCTTACAATGCATAAGTATAAACTAACTGAACCAACGGATATACTAAAATCTAGATAGCAATAAATTTAATGAAGGAGATATTACTATGAAGGACACTTTGACTATAGGTACTATAGCTGGAATATCGGGAACGATTGTAATGCATCTATTATCAATGGTATGGAAATCGCTTGGTATAATAAAGATTACAACATTGCAAGTATCTGCAGCTATCTTACTCAGTTGGAGTCAAGTCAACACTATCTATGGCTATTTAGTAGGTATTATAGTTCATTTAGTAATTGGAGCCGCCGGTGGTGTTTTATTAGCTTATTTGCTCAAACTGTCAGGAAAGGATTATTACTGGCTAAAAGGATTAGCATTAGCTGGTTTCATGTTATTGATTGGTATGGGACTTATTGTACGTTTACTAAAAATAGCTCCGCAAATGAAAAACGATGGCTTAACAACATTAATGCATACCCTGAATTATGTTGTGTACGGTTTGTTGAGCTCATATATAATTGCCAAGTATGGAAAATTTTCAATATCAACAAAAAATTCAAAATAATAATTGAAAAAAGTTAATTGCGGTAGGACTGCCAGTTACCCGACAACCCACGCACGTCCCGGCGTATGGAATATTTTACTTTATATGTTTTATCCGCAATTGAGCATATTAAGTAACGGTTTAACGCCGGCAGGGCCAGTGCTTTGCCGGTGTTTTTGCATGCTCAACTGCGGAAACATGGCTTTATGTTAGGCGATGTGTTTTTTGTCGGCTTGGCTAGATAAATTGCAGGATTTCCCCTCAATTTGTCAAATTAATATTTGATGAATGGAGGGAAACCTTTTGAGCGGAAATAACGAAGATAAAGCCATAAACAATCTTTCAGAATCCTTTAAAGACATAATTAAAGACTTTAAGCCCCACTATTTTCTTAAAACTTTAGCCATTATTAAACATCTCCCAGATATTTGCAAGTTGCATTATCAATCATTAGAAAATAGAAAGGCCAGGTCTGAGCACCAGTTAAGTTACCATCCGGTTAGACCTTTAAGAGGAGAGATATTTAATGCGATTATAAATGAAAACATTGGAAGTGAACTATGTGGAAACCACTTGGTTATCATTATCTCAAATGATACAGGAAACATATATTCCGAAAAAGTGAATGTACTACCTATCGAAGGTGACGGTACAAAAATCAATCCAAAATATCAAATGAGGCTTTCCAACAGCGACCTTGAATCAGGCCACCTAGATAAAGATCCTTCTAGAATCATTTTTACTGATATCATGACTATTGATAAAGCTAGGTTAGATATTAAAATTGGTAAAATAAAACATGAAAAAATGAAGGAAATTAACTCAAAACTTAGAAAACAACTACATATATAAGGTTTTTTATCTGTTAACAATTTTGTCAACAAAAGTGTTGACAACATCAACAAAATGGTATTACAATGAACTTGAGAGATCCTATTAGTTATCTAGCCTAGTTTTCTAGGCATTGGCTTTTAAAGCTTTTCTAGGCAAAGGTCGCTTTAATTGGCGACCTTTTGTCATATTTTCACAAAAACAAGTATAAAATATCAATACAATGCATATAATTATACATGAGTCTTATCTAACCTAATTATTAAATAATAATTAGGTATTGGCTTAAAGCTTTTTCTAGCTAAAGCCCCTCTTTGGAGGAGCTTTAGCATTTTTATTTAGAAGTTAGATATTTATGCAGGATTTTCCTACATCACTGGTAAATAATCTTTAATTGAAGTTATTCACCAGTGATGTATTCAGACTAACTCTTTACACCCCTTAACTCTTTAAACCCCTTGTCTTTTCAAGGGTTTTTTATTTTTTAGCTACAAATAGACAAAAAACATTTCACCGTCACGGTAGGACTGCCGGTTACCCGCCAACCCCCGCACAGATCCCGGCGTGCGGAACTACCGCACCGGGCTCTTCAGTAATACTCACTTCCGTAATCAGACAAAATCAAATTCAAGTTCTAACTGGCAGTTACGACTCTCCATTATTCGAGGCCGCAATATTTTGTATCTGTCCAGGGTTTTCCGAAATTCCATCCAGTTGAAGCTCCGCCTTCGGCTCCTTCGATTTAGCCATTTATATAGGATTCTTACGGCATTTTGGTAGAACTCGTTAATTCCTTCATAGTTGCCGATAATCCTATAGTAGTTGTGATAGCCTCGAAGTTTCGGATTTAATTGCCCGAATAGCTTTAATAGCCGGTTGTTCCGGTTCTCCCGGCACCATTCTTTGAATGCCTGCAGGGATTTCCGAACTTTCTTCCCGGAGGTTCTCCTCTTAATTATGTCTTTCCCCTGTCGTGACGTTCCCCATCGGTATTCGAAGCCCAAGAACTCGAAGCTTTGGTTTTCTTCCTTGCGAAATCGGGTGAACCGGATTATCCGGGTCTTTTCTTCTGCTAACTCCAGCCGGAATTTCTTTAGTCTTTCCCCGCACGACCGGCGCGGTTTTTGCACCTGGTCCGCAAAAATCGTGACACCAAAACTGTCGTTTAGAACGCCGTTAGTCGGCCATTCTGCAAAGCCGCTCATTTGAGTCGGCTTTATTGCTTTGTTGAGTAGGAACGGCCCATCGGCCAGGCACGCGGCGGCCTTTTCCCAATGTGCCGCCTGGCCGGTGGTACCAAATGAGCGGCGTGGCAGGTCGTAGTAGTAGCCCTGGCCCCTACCCCCTTGGTGGCGCGATTTTTGCCAGGTAACTGCAAAAACCGTGGCAGCCGAGGACGGGACAAGTTGGGTCGGAGCGAAGCGGAGCTGTTGTGTCGTACAGCTTCGATGCTGCGGCTTCGTCCAACATGTGTTGCCGCAATTGAGCATATTAAGTAACGGTTTAACGCCGGCAGTGCCAGTGCTTTGCCGGTGTTTTTGCATGCTCAACTGCGGAAACACGGCTTTATGTTAGGCGATGTGACTTGCTGACCCGCATCATTTACTTTATTGCCACAATGAAACCATTATATTTTCAAATAGTCTATAAAGTATTAGACCAGTCACTACAACAGCAATCATGATCTTCAGCCTTTTTGGAAGCGGCTCTAGAAATGTACGGCGAAAAACACCAGATTTCATTTTTTCGTCTATCTGCAAAGGTCAAAATAGGTTTTGTATCTTTTTCTAGCTGTTTTATATATTCATGCAAATCCTGCTTTTGATTATTAATCTTCATTGAATCACTCAACCCAACTAATCATCTTTTTCTTTATTTCGAGATACAAATCGATATAAACTAAAGAACAATCCTGACAATATAATCATTAATACACCCGTCCATAGTTGAAACGGACCGCTACCCATTGCCCTAAACGGAAACGGCTTGGAAGTGAGCCAAATCATTGTAGAATATGACCCATGAATTAACAAAAACAATATCAACAACATTAGTAAAGGCAATACTGCCAAAATAAGAAAACAATATTTTTTCAATATGATGTGCCTCCGAAAAACCCCTATGGAGCAAGTCATTTCGCCTAAACACGTCCCTAAACGAACAAAGTTCGTCTGTCCCATCTAAATTATACCATAAAAATCCATCTCAAGCATTAACCTTGCTAATCCCTAGATTCCTGAGGCTGAATAAAATATTGCTTCCTGGCCAGGAATGACCGGTCCAATAAATGTGGGCCGACGTTTAGCTCAGACTGTGCTAATCCCTTGAGTTCCGTCGGCCGCAGGCTGGGCGCACCGGTCAGGCCCGGCCAGGTCAACCCACGGGAGCAAAAAAATTTTTACCGCCTGGAAGAATTACAACCAAGTAGGAAAATTTTTTTGTACAGCCCTTGGGACCAGCTTTCCGCCAGTGGGGTTGATTAAGAATTGCCATAATTACATGTTTACAAACATACAAACATATTCCCTAAAAAACGCTGCTGAGACAGCCGCAGGCAAGGGTAGTACCAGCGTAGCTGACACTACTCCTATATATATGAGGAATAATTTTCGACAAATTGTAGCTATTGCAAAAAACTTAATAAAAAGCTACAATAAAATTGTAGCTAGTTGGTTAAACTAAAATTAAAGCTACAATTTGGAGGAATTACTATGAACAGGGGAAGACCCAGCTTAAAGAAGCTGCTTGAGAAAGTTAAAAGTGAAATAACCGTATTCCATAAAGAAATGGGCGGGTTTCCTGCAAGCCTGGAAGCAAATGAAATCTGGAAAGACATTTGGCTTGAAGAAACACACCATTCTACAGCTCTGGAGGGAAATACACTAAATTCACGAGAAATTTATAAACTGGTTGAACAAGAAATTGTAACTGGCAACAAAGAAATCAGACATTACTTAGAGGTGCAGGGCTATTCCAATGCAGCAAGGTGGGTATACGAGCAGGCAGTAGAATCATATAAACAACAGGATAAAATAATAACTGTTCAGCACATAAGCCATATTCACAAATTACTTATGGGACCGGTTTGGACATCATATCCTCCCGTAACAGGAGACCAGCCCGGCCAATTTCGCACAGGACCGACTCCGAGAATAAGAGGGAGCTCGCTTAAACTTCCTCCTTCCGGTGACGTGCCTGACTTGATCAACGAATTAATAAAAAAAATAAATGACGGTCCAGGAGACTTATCCGTTTGTGAATGGGTAGCTCTAATACATGCCGAATTTGAAAAAATTCACCCTTTTAGCGATGGGAACGGCAGAACCGGCCGGCTGTTAATGAACTATATCCTTATAGTTAATGGTTATCCACCGGCAATTATTCTTAAAAGCCAGCGCCCCAAATATCTCCGGGCACTTGAACGGGCGCAGAGCAAAAATCCTGATTATACAATGCTTGCAGAACTGGTCGCAAGAGCGGTAAGGGACAATTTAAATAAACTAATGTTACCTAAACTTTCCAGGAAAGAAGACCTGGTCCCACTGAGTACTTTAGCAGAAGGTACGCAGTACCAACCAAGCTACCTTCGCCGTTTGGCCCAGGAAGGAAAACTTAAGGCCGTTAAAGAGGGAAGCCTCTGGTTATCATCCAAGAAATGGTTGCAGGAATACATCGATTCCCGTAGTCCGCGCGGAAGAAGATAGGCGAACATCCTGAACAAAAGGAAATGACTCTTGTGGTCCGACAATTGCTAATCCCTTAACATATCCTTCAAGGAGTTGATCAAGTCCTTCCTGAGTAACAATACGAACATTTTTTACCGGCCTTTCGACGTAGGGTATTATACTAACAACCCGATATTTAGCATTTTTATAATTTGTCAATTCCTGTTGGCTGATTTCCAGAACCTCAGAAGGTTTTATAGTGTAATCATGGATAAAACCATTTAAGTAACTTAATAACGAAATGCCTATATCAACAATAGATTTTGCATCCTGTATTCGAACCTCTTGGCCATGAACTGCTCGATTGCATAAATATATAACCTCTGTGATAGGTTGTGATTTATGCAACCATACTCAAACAAAATGTTTAAAGCATTGATTTGTGCAACGTTTACATAATCAAGAGCACGTTCTAAGCTAAATTCATGTTTAGAAAACACTTCCAGAATTTCAGTTAAGAATTTCAGTCTGCTTTTTAATAACCTCAGTTCTTATAAGCTGCAAGAATGTTTCTTTGGCCCGAATGTATGTCAAAATTGCTACAATAGTAGCGCTCCCTGTAAAGATAATTGAAAAAACATCTTTTATCCAAGTAGAATTGCTTTTTAAGAAATCAACTATCATGCTTGTCCTCCCCGAAATTGCGCCGTTTCGCTTAACCGCCAAAATGCCGCGCCGCTGTATGCTTTACGGCTGCGGCTTCGTCCAACACGTGTTGCCGCAGTTGGGCATATTGAGGAACGGCTAATCACGTTTTATTTTGTGCTATCTCGAAATTTTGAGGTTCTAATTCATAGAGCCGCTGCATCCTATCATAATCCGGAATCTTGATCGCTTCGACTAGTGCTGCGTGAATTCCATTGAGTAAGGCTTTTTTATAGGTGTCACTCTTACCTTTGAATATCTCTACCTTAACTAAAGGCATTATTATCCCTCTATTTACAATAAATTTCTATAAATGACCTTCCTCTTTTAATTCTTTAATAGCATTTTTTACGGCCGACTTTATTACAAAATATATTATTAAAATTCCAACAACAGGATAAAGAATCATCATAGATAACTCGAAAATACCTAAGTTCATAGTGATACCTCCATATTAATTCAATGAGAACTGTTATTTTAAAAAATTGATACGTCGATGGCACAATTTCGCCTAAGACATATTGGCTAAACAAACTTTGACTTCCCGCATGGCTGGCGCGGTTTTTGCCTCCCCAGACCCTTGCTCCCTATTCGCAAGACCACGACAGCCGAGGACGGGGCAAGTTGAACGGAGCGAAGCGGAGCCGTTTTGGGTGTTGTTAGAGGAAGTGCCCCTTGTTCAGATTCTATTTTTATGGTATCATAATTAATACCAGCAAAGTATTATTGGTATTAAATATGGTATTTTTGTTTAATATTTCATAGGAGGTTCCAGTGACTAAAATCGAGAAACGGTTTCAAAGAATTCTCAACAATCCCAAAGACATAAAATGGTCAGAGCTTCAAGCGGTTCTTAACAAATTTGGCTTGATATGCGAACCACCCGGAAGTGGTAGTCACTGGTCTGTTTATGACGAAAATTCAGATGCTATCATAACCGTGCCTGTTCATATATAACCGAGTTAAAGCCATCTATGTAAAAAAGTTAATTGCTCTAATCAAAGAAGTTAGAGAGGAGAAATAAAGTATGACCAAAGACTTTGAATACTACAAAAATCTTAAATATAGCGTTAAGTTGATACCTATTTCTGAAGAAGACGGCGGTGGCTGGCTTGCTGAAATACCTGAACTTAAAGGATGTATGTCCGATGGGAAGACACCGGAAGAAGCTTTAAAAAATATAGAAGAAGCGAAGATGGTTTGGATATCTACCGCGCTTAAAAGAGGGCAAACAATACCTTTACCAGAAACAGAGGATAATGATAAATATAGCGGAAAATTTACTCTTAGACTCCCAAAGTTCCTCCATAAAGAACTTTCTCTCGCTGCCCAAAAAGATAATATAAGCTTAAATCAGTATATTCTCAGCCTGGTTGCTCTAAATTTCGGAAAAAACTCAAGAAAATCCGGAACTCCTAAAACGTCAACACGAAAATCATCAAAATCACGCTCCCAATAATGGGAGTTTTCTTTTTCCCAAATTAGGGGCAACTTCGCCTGCCGCATTTGGATAGAAACGAACTTGCCACGACCTGCTTGGTGGCGCGATTTTTGCTACCTGAGATTGCAAAATTAGAATTAAAAAAATATTTCTAAAAGAGATGGTTTCATGAACAACCGCAATTGAGCATAATGAGTAATTTTTTAACACCGGCAGGGCTGGTGCTTTGCCAGTGTTATGGCATGCTCAACTGCGGAAACACGGCTTTATGTTAGGCGATGTTGTCACTTAGCCCTAGAGTTTGTTTTTAACTTTGTTCTCCTCCAAGGTTTCTAGCCTACGATTTATTTGTTCTAAATGACTCTCGATTGCATTTATTTTCTTGAAAACCCTTGCTGGTATTACAAATATAAGTACAAAGATCCCTATCAGTATCAAAATGTTTACTATTTGCCAAAGAAATTTAAGCGCATCAAATCCCATAAAAGTTTCCTCCGTAGCTTCTTTAATCTAGGCGTTCGGGTTCACCGTAAAACCATTGTATTAACCCACACCTGGTGCCTATCAAGGTCGTAGCAGACTTATTAAGCCAGTCTAGGTTCATAAAAGTCATCCCTGTGCGCTTCGCGACATATAGTTTTCTGTAAGTCTCTCTATTGTTGATTATTCAACATGTTCCGCCTTTTTCCTGCCGGTGGAACAACCATTGCTCCAAGGCTATACCTTCCCAGCTAAGGAGGGGTGGACAGGGTTCTCCGCTACCAGGGAGCTTGATGCTGCATAACCTGAGTCACGGATGACGATTTGGCCGGGTCCGGTAATTGCAACCAAACGAAAGTTACACTGTCTCTACCCGTAACCTCGGAGCAACGGATGTTTTACCTCCATAGTGGGCATTGCCTGGCAAGGTTTCGCAGCACAAAGCTCCGTGATAGCCGGACACCCCACCCACCCTTCCAACAGACCGGCATTTTTTTATTCCCCAAAGCCCAGTTCCTTCATTTCGTTGTAACGAAATACCGGGCCTTCCATGCAGATGTATTTGCCGCCCAGCAGGCAATGCCCGCATTTACCGATGCCACACTTCATGTAGTTCTCCAGGGTGGAAATTATATTTTCCTCTTTAAATCCCAGCGCCAATAAGTCCTTGATGACAAAAGGTATCATCACCGGCGGGCCGCAGATAAAGGCCGTATAGGTTGCGGGGGTCAGCTCTATTCTGGGCAGCAATTGGGTGACCAGGCCTACATTGCCCTGCCATTGGGGGTCCCCCCTATCCACGGTATACAGCACCTCTGTATCAGGCTCGCCGGTCCATCGGGTCAGTTCACGGGTGAACACAATATCCCCCGGCGTACGGGCGCCGTATAAAATCTTTACCTTGCCGTAATCCTGCCGGTTATCCATTACCCAGTTAATCAGAGAGCGCAGGGGCGCCAGGCCAATACCCCCGGCAACAAAGAGTAGGTCAAAGCCCTTCACCTCGTCAGCCGGGAAACCGTTGCCATAAGGCCCCCTGATGCCCACTTCATCCCCCGGCTTCAGTTGATGAATTACTTCCGTCAGTTTACCCACCCTTTTAATACTCAGTTCAAGAAAACCCTGCTGCGATGGCGATGAAGTTATTGATATAGGCGCCTCGCCCACGCCCAGAACAGATATTTCCACGAACTGAGCCGGTTTATATTGAAACCTCTTCTGCTCCTCCGGGTCGGTAAATACCAGGGTGAATGTCTTGGTATCGGCTGTTTCATCAATTATATTTTTTATTACTGCGGGTTTAGGTGTTAATTCGTTTTTATTCATTTCCCCACCTCCGCCGTTACCTTTTTGAGAACATCCAACATGCTGATGTGCCCCAGACAAGTAAGGGAACAACGGCCGCAACCGGTACAACCTGGGAAACCGTAGGTTTCCGGATATTGTTTCAGCTTATGGGCAAATCTTTTCTTCAGGCGCTCCTGCCGGCTTTTTATCAGGTTATGCCGTCCCGCCATGCGGGTAAAACCTTCAAAAATGCAGGAATCCCAGGTTCTGACCCGTTTCCCTTCCAGGTCCTTGTTTTCCCGGTCCACTACGTTGTAGCAGAAACACATGGGGCAGACATAAGAACAACTGCCACAGGCGGCGCATTTGCGGCTTATGCCGCTGACAAACTCATCATCTATTAATGAATAACAGGCCCGTACGTCAGTCAAAGGCAGATTGGCCACCAATTTTTGCATAGCGGTTAATTCATACCTGGATTTTTCACCCTGCTGCTCGGCAGTGGCTTCTTCGAAAAAATACCGGTATTTTTCTACGGCATTGATGCCATTAGGAGTAATGGGGGTGGCTATAAAGCTCTTCCCCATGTCCGCCAGGAAAATGTCGGCCCCTTCATGATAAAAGGGTCCGAGGCCCATGGCATGGCAAAAACAGTTGGAATCCGGGTCATTACAGCCGACCACTATCAATAGAGTATGTTCCCGGCGCTTCCGGTAATAAGGATCCTGGTAATTTTCCGTAAAAAACCGGTCAGCCTGGATAATTGCCTTCAAATCACAGGGCCGCAAGCCAAAAAATATTCTGGGGAACTCATCGAATACTTCTTTTATTGTGCCAAAAGAACGTTCCCTGAAAGTGAACAGGGTTTCCTCCTGCGGCAAAAAAAAGGGCTTGGCGGAATATAACGTCTTTTTGCATTCAAGCAGTATATTATCGGGGTTAAAAGCTTCTTTGAAAATTATATCCCCGCCCTCCAACCGAATAGGAGCTACGAGAATACCGTGTTTAATTAATTTGCGCAGCCACGCTTTGACCAATCCCTTGTTTAAAATATAGTCCAATTAGTCCACCCCCTTTATCTTGACGGCACAGACCTTGTATTCCGGAATCTTGGCAATGGGGTCCACAGCGCTGTTGGTCAGCAGGTTGGCGGCTGTTTCCGCAAAATGGAAGGGCATAAAAACTGTTCCGGCAGGCACAGTATCGGAGACACTGGCCCGGCAGACCACTTTGCCACGGGCGGAAGAAACTTCCACCGGCCAACCGTCTCTTATCCCAATTTTCTGGGCATCTTTTTTATTGATTTCCACGTAACCGTCGGGGACTTCCCTCTGGATAACTGAAGTCCTGCCGGTCATGGTCCCTGTATGGAACTGGTAGGCAGTGCGGCCTGTCGTGAGTATGTATGGGTAATCATCGTTTGGTGTTTCTGCCGGCGGCCGGTAATCAACGGCATGAAACTTGCCCCTGCCGCAACTGAACCGGTCTTTATGGAGGTACGGAGTACCTGGATGCTGCATGTCAGGACAAGGCCACTGCAAACCCTTTTCATCTTCCAGTCGTTGGTAGGTAATCCCGCGGTAGGCAGGTGTAAGGACAGCTATTTCTTCCATAATCTCTTCCGGTGTCTCATAACCCATCAGGTAACCCATTTTACAGGCCAGGGCTAAAATTATGCGCCAATCTTCCATGGCTTTCCCCTTGGGCGCCAGAGCCTGCCGGACGCGCTGCACCCGGCGTTCCGTATTGGTAAAGGTGCCTTCTTTTTCGGCAAAACAGGCCCCCGGAAGTACGATATCGGCCAGAGCAGCCGTCTCTGTCAAAAAAATGTCCTGCACAATCAATAATTCCAATTTTTCAAAAGCTTTCCGGACATGGTTTATGTCAGGGTCACTGACCAGCGGGTTTTCACCCATAATGTATAAACATTTAATTTTGCCTTCTTCTGCGGCCCTGATCATTTCTGTTAAGGTCAGTCCCGGTTCGGCAGGCAATTTTACCTGCCAGGCCTGTTCGAACTTGCTCCGGGCATCTTCATCGTCAACTTTTTGGTATCCGGTCAGGACATTGGGCAAAGCTCCCATATCACAGGCGCCCTGCACATTATTTTGGCCTCTTAAGGGGTTCACTCCCGTTCCGGGCCGGCCTATATTGCCCGTAAGCATGGCCAGGTTGGCGCAGGCCCGGACATTATCCACACCGGATGTAAACTGGGTCAGACCCATACAGTAGAAAATCATTGCTTTGTCTGCGCCGGCATATAACCTGGCTGCCTTAACCAAATCACCGGCGGGAATACCCGTCAATTGCTCGACATAGATGGGACTATACTTTTTAACAACCTGCTGAAGCTCCGCAAAACCATCCGTTCGTTCATCAACAAAAGTTCGGTCGCACAGGTTTTCTTCAATTATCACATGGGCTAATCCGTTCAACCAGGCCACATTTGTGCCCACTTTCGGCTGTAAATAAAGAGTGGCATAATCAGCCAGGGGTATTTTGCGGGGATCAATAACAATGAGCTTTGCTCCTTCTTGAATGGCCTTAAGTATTTCCGCCCCCACCTGGGGGTGCTGTTCTGTTGTGTTGGAACCTGTAACCAATATCACATCTGCCTGGGATATCTCATCAATAGAATTAGTCATCGCTCCACTGCCAAAAGATGCCGCCAGACCGGCGACTGTTGACGAGTGTCAGAGGCGGGCGCAATGGTCAATGTTATTTGTGCCTACAACAGCCCGGGCAAATTTCATAAACAGGTAATTCTCTTCATTGGTACATTTGGCAGAACTGAAAAATCCCACTGCATCGGGCCCGTATTTTTTAATTATTTCTTTTAATTTGCCGGCAGTTTTGTTCAAAGCGTCGTCCCAGCCCGTTTCCCTGAGACTGCCCGCTTCCCGGGCCAGCGGAGAAAGCAGCCTGTCAGGGCTGTTTATAAATTCAAAGACATTCCACCCTTTTACACAGAGCCTTCCCCTGCTGACCGGATGCTCGGCGCTTGGTACTACACCTGTTATTTCTTCCTTTTCATTGACCATCAGATAAAAACCACACCCACATCCACAATAAGGGCAAGTAGTCAGGACCTCTTTCAAAGGAAAACCTCCTCTCCCCAAAAATAATTTTTCTGTTTTAATTTTATTCCCGGGGTTCCGGCACTATCCCCATTCCGCAGGTTAATTCCATCATTTGCTTGCATTTGGCCCGTTCAACTTCCGTACAGCCCACTTCCTCCAACTCTTTTTTAGTTATGTTTTTTCCCCGGGCTACTAAATCGCAATAGTACACCCAACCGTTCATTGTGGGATATTCCATACGGTATTTACACATTTTGAATTCCCCCTCCACATAATCATCAAAAGTGAATAGCTCAAATTCTCTGACTCCCAAGGCTTTGGCCAGGGCGCGGGCTATTTTTTTAGACGGGTTTTTAACCTTACCGTTTTCGATTTCAGACAGGTAGCTTGGACTAATCTGCCCGTTGGCCAGTTGAGATATCTGCCGCAAGCTGAATCCCTTGGTTTTTCTGAGGGCCTGTATTTTTTTTCCGTTAATCATAGACATCTTTCTCCTGGCACACAAAGAAATAATTAACCATTAAGAATAAGAATGAACAATTAATAAGGAATATTAAAAAATTAAAATCATTTTTATATGCCAACTGCATATATTCTAATTAGATACTTTTTTAACCGTCTGCCGGTTCTGGAACCAAGCCGACCCCAACGGCTAATTCCATCAGGCTTTGGCAGATTTTCCGCTGCTCCGGAGTACAGCCTATCTCTTCCAATTCCCGGGCAGTTAACTTTAATCCAAAGGCTACTGCGTCGCAATAATAATACCAACCGTTAATGTTTTCGCCTTTTCTAACGTACGGGCACATAATCTCACTCTCCCACTTAATTGCTGAATTGGCGCCAACCAGCGTTCGCTTTGGTAAAAACTTAAAGGCATCTGTTCAGAATAGCGAACAATTAAATTAAAAAAAATTGTGGTTTTGGTAAATTATATGTTCGCTATACCGAACTTTTGCCTGTCCAGAAATTTTTTTCGGAGGAAGCTGCATGAATAATACTCTTGGTGACAAAATAAAACATTTATTATTTTTACGATCCATGAAACAGGCTGATTTGGTTAAAGTATCAGGCGTTTCCAAAGCAACCATAAGTGAATTAATCAATAATAAACAAAAAAACCCCTCTATTGAAACAATTGAAAAAATAGCCAAAGCCCTACGGGTATCGCCTTTATATTTCCTGGAGGAAAATGCCGTTACCCCTTTGGAAGTTGCTCCTCATTTACCTCAACATATCCGCGAATTCATTCTCAACAGCGAAAATATGGATTATATTGTTCTGGCTCATAAATTAAAAAGTAAAAACCTCCCTGTGGAGGTCATGGAAAAGATAATAGAATCCTATGAATCCCTTATCCAAAACAAAAAATATGCAAATTCATAAGATATCTTTAAGACAGTCAGAGCATATAATATAACATAAGTCTTGCAGGTATTGAAGGTATGGCCCGTGAAAATACGAATTGTAAATTTTCAAGGTTACATTAAATGGCTGGTAACCACAGAGGTGATTTTCGTCGATCCTTTGTACCTTGACGAACTTTTGGAAAAAATCCAAATAACCACTAAGTTATAACTGTAATAAAAAAACAATCGTTGCTCATTGTTTCACCATTACATTGTGTTCACTGCCGGAATTAATATTAAAGGGACCGCCCAAAATCGTTTTTGGGACAGTCCCTTTTATCATTTGGTAACGCCTATTTGACTATTGATATAAAGATTTTTGGGCTATTTCTACTCTTGCACCCTGTTCCAGAGGGGTTTCCCCCTTTAACAAAAGTCCGATGATTCCTGCCAGCAATGGTAAAATAAAGATTAGGTGAATAGCAGAATAAATCCCAAAGTGATCCGCATATTTACCAATCAGAGAAACCGCCAAGCCACCCGCACCGATAGCAAAACCCAGACTCAATCCGGAAGCAAGTGCCTTGTTCTGTGGGATCACTTCCTGAGCGGCTACTACTGTAACCGAGAACGAGGACAATAGCGCCATCCCGCCAACGGCCAACAAGATAATAGACAACACTCCTTTGGTATAAAGGAATCCATAAAAGAAGAAGGAAGCGAGGATCAGAGAACCGACTATGAGAGGTTTTCTGCCGTAGCGGTCCGAAATATAACCTCCAATGACTCCCCCCACCGCTCCTGTTGCCAGTGTGGCAAACATGAGATACCCGGTAGTTTCCGGTGAAAACTTCTCGGCCAAAAAATACATCGGTAAGAGGGTCATCAAACCAGTGTGTACCAAAGAGCGCAACGCCACCACTACCATCAGCTTAACCAGCTCTGATGAGGCTTTTCTAAGATCCGATACCACTTTTCCCAGTCCCGGAACATCGGCTCCATCGGATTTGATTCTGGGAGCAAACCAATAAAGAAGCAAACTGACCAGAATCCCGGGAATTATAACCAGCCAGGTATAGCCGGTACCATACCTGTGAAACAGGGGCAAAAGCAGCACAGGACTTATGGCCAGGCCTATGTTACCCATAGCAATAAAGGACGCCAGTACAAATCCTTTTCGACTGCCGCTTGCCTCTCCCACCATAGCTGCCGCCTGGGGGTGAAAAGCGGCCGTACCCATTCCGGCTAACGTCGAAACAACCAGTAGTAAGCCATAGTTTGATATATAACCGGTTATCCCCAGTAAAATCGACATCCACAACGTCCCCACATATACCAGCCATCGCTGCCCTTTCTGGTCTACCAGGTAGCCGAAAACCGGCTGCACCAAAGAAGAGCTTACAGTGAAAGCGGAAACCAAAGCTGTTCCGGCAGCAACGGTTAAGCTATGAGCGGCAATCATAATGGCCACGAATTGGGGAAGAAAGTTGGCATACATATCGTTGACCAGATGGGCCACGAACAATACACTTACAGGCGCTAATTTAGCTTGCGATGTTGATGACATGTTTATTTCCTCCTGGTGTTAATCTTTTTGAGCTTTTAATTTTTCATACGTTGTCAAAAAATAGTTCAAATTAGCCCTCCGCAGCTCTATGTCATGTTTCCAGCTGTCCAGCTTATTCCAGCCCGCCGGTGTAATCCGATATATCTTACGGGCCGGACCGGATTCAGTGATATTCCAAACAGACGTCACCGCTCCCTCTTTCTCCATCTGCTGCAGGGTACGGTATATAGCTCCGGTATCAGCCTGAAACAGAGGCAAATTATCATTTAAAGCGCTGTAAATGGCACCGCCGTGGGCCTCTCCCTGCGCTAGGACCAGAAGTATAAATGCAGGTAAATGGCGATATTGTTGTCTCTTTTTTGCCGGCATATTAATGACCCCCTTTCCCAATATACCGACAGGCCATTTTTTCTAACTATATTTTACAGTATACTGCTATTTACAGTATACTGTCAATGCCTTGATATAGTTAACAGCACCCTTGTGTGTTAAATCTCACATTTCCGTGTGACTGACATATTGATAAAAATCTTCCGGCAAAAATTCAGGCAACTTCCGACATCTTAATTCATAAAATAGATTTCGAAATAGGTTTCTTGATACAACGGCGTATCAAGTTCAGTTGGCAAAGGGGCCACGAAAAGGTTTAACTTTAAACCTTGTGGCCTCTTCTTTGTTTTTGGACTTGCCGAAAGGTGCCACAGCTTAATTTCTGTGGGAATGGAAATTTCTTGAAGGTTGGAGGAGAAAAACATGTGTGGAATTACAGGCTGGATTGACAGGAATCAAGACCTTACGCCATACCGTCCGATTGTTGAAGATATGACCCAAACCCTGGCCCCACGCGGTCCCGATGCAAAAGGCATATGGCATTCACCCCATGCCATTCTTGGCCACCGGCGTCTCATAGTTATAGACCCCACCGGCGGGAACCAGCCGATGATACGCCGTCGGGGAGACGAAACCTTTGTCCTTGTCTATAACGGCGAGCTGTATAACACACCCGAACTGCGGGCGGAATTAATTTCCCGGGGCTATACTTACCAGGGCCATTCCGATACTGAAGTGCTTTTAACCGCTTATATGGAATGGGGAGCCAAATGCGTTGAGAAGCTTAACGGGATTTTCGCTTTTGCCGTATGGAACGACAAAGAAGAAAGTCTTTTTCTGGCCAGGGACCGTTTTGGCGTTAAACCCCTGTTTTATACCCTACAGGATGGCTCCTTTATCTTTGGTTCTGAACTTAAGGCTTTATTGGCCCATCCCATGGTTAGGCCGGAAGTTGATGCCGAGGGGTTAGCGGAAATTTTTGCCCTTGGGCCTTCAAGAACGCCGGGTCATGGAGTTTTCCGAAACATAGCGGAAGTAAAACCGGGGTACTGTCTGCTTTTTAAAGATAACCTCATCCGCACAAAGCGTTATTGGGTTTTGGAAAGTAAAGAACATACCGATGACCTGGAAACCACCACCGCTAAAGTAAGGCAACTGTTGGAAGACTCTATCCGGCGCCAGTTGGTAGCTGATGTCCCCGTCTGCACTCTCCTTTCAGGCGGGCTGGACTCCAGCGCTTTAACTGCTTTGGCCGCCACAGTGTTCAAGGAAGAAGGGCGCGGTCCACTACATACCTTTTCCATTGATTACGAGGGAAACGACCGGTACTTCCAGGCCAGTCACTTCGAGCCAACTGCCGACGGCCCTTATATCAACCTGGTATCTGACCGTTATAAAACTATACATCATCATATAAAAATTGCTACAGACAAATTGGCAGAAGCATTAATCCAGGCTACCCTGGCCCGTGATCTGCCCGGTATGGCCGACATCGACTCCTCACTTCTCTTGTTCTGCCGGGAGATAAAAAAAGAGGCCACCGTGGCCCAGTCAGGCGAGTGTGCCGATGAGGTGTTCGGCGGCTATCCGTGGTACCGGGATGAAGATGCCTTTAATGCGAATACCTTCCCATGGCTCAGGGGTTTTGACCGGCGCAAAAAGATATTTTCCGCGGAACTGCTGGACTACATCAAACCTGAAGAGTACATCAGGCGTAGGTACGAAGAAACAATTGCCGAAGTCCCCAGGTTGCCGGGCGAAGACCCTATTGAAGCCCGCAGGCGGGAAATCTTCTATTTAAATTTTAACTGGTTTATGGCTACCCTGCTTGAACGCAAAGACCGGATGAGCATGGCCACGGGCCTGGAAATAAGGGTGCCCTTTTGCGACCACCATTTGGTGGAATACGTCTGGAACATTCCATGGCATATGAAGACCTGTGGCGGCAAGGAAAAAGGCATACTTCGCCGGGCCCTGTCCGGGGTTCTGCCCAATGAAATCCTGTACCGGCGTAAAAGCCCTTACCCCAAAACCCACAACCCGGCTTATATGGCCATTGTGCGGGAGCATCTGCTCCATATTTTGCATGATTCCTCTTCACCCCTTTTGCCTCTGGTCAATCTAACTGCCCTGCGGAAAATGGCTCAATCCGGTGGGGATGTTTTTGATCGGCCATGGTTCGGCCAGTTAATGAAAGGCCCGCAGTTATTTGCCTTTCTTATTCAGGTGGATACCTGGCTGCGGGAGTATAAAATCAGTGTTATATAGCTTTATACAGCATTATGTAAAGACCCTTTTACTTTAACCCATGCTCGTTAAAGAAGGGTCCATATTTCTTGTCTGAACCGGAGATATGGTTTATAAGCCAATCCTTCAGGAAGGTCATTATCTCCATGGAGATGGCAAATTTACCGTCCTTCAGGTCCTTCTGAAACTGCAATACTTTCTCGGTAAACTTATCATGCTCAAGTTTGTGCTGAGTATACTGGGGATAAGAATACTTAGTCATGTATTTCTCTTCTGCAGAAAAGTGAAACCTGGTATAATCCGTCAGTCTGGCTAAAATATCGTCCATTATTTCCTTAGTTTTACCCACCTTCATCGCATCATGCAATTCGTTTACCAGTGCAACAAGCGTTTTATGATGGTCATCCAGTTCCTTTACACCTACACTGAACTTATCGTTCCAAACCATCAATGCCATTGTCAACCCCTCCTTGAAAAATATTTAAAAAATATCATTTGGTTTCTCACCTTAACCCATGCTCGTTAAAAAAGGGTCCATATTTTTTGTCTGAGCCGGAGATATGGTTAATCAGCCAATCCTTCAGGAAGGTCATTATCTCCATCGAAATGGCAATTTTCCCCTCTTTCAGGTCCTTCTGAAACTGTAGTACTTTTTCGGTAAATTTATCATGGGCAAGTTTTTGCTGAGGATATTGGGGATAGGAATACTTAACCATGTAATTTTCTTCGACAGAAAAGTGAAATTTAGTATAATCGGTAAGTCTGGCTATTATATCGTCCATTATTTCCTTACTTTTACCCACCTTCATCGCATCATGCAGTTCGTTTATGAGTGCGACAAGCTTTTTGTGGTGGTCATCCAGTTCCTTGACACCCACACTGAACTTATCATCCCAAACCATCAACGCCATTGCAACAACCCACCTCCAATTAGCAAGATTAGGTAAACACACATTGTGCTTTCGACAATAAAAAGCAATATTCCTGTTTACTTTTAAAAATATAACAAATAATTCTACATTTTTCCACAAAAAACACCCTGGGATTTTTCCCAAGGTGCTCCGCCATCACGCTTTCGTACTTTCATGGGCCAGGATAATAGCTTCAGCAATTTTTTTCATGGACAACCTTTTTTTCATGCTTAACTGCTGCATCTTACGAAAAGCCATTTCTTCGGAAAGTCCCTGCGTCTTCATCAAAATGCCTTTTGCCTTCTCCACCAGCTTCCTGGCAGCCAGTGCATTTTGTAATGACCGAACTTCTTTTTCCAAAGAAATTAATTTTCTATAGGAATTCACAACGTAATCTACCACGGAAATAAGGGCGGCCGGCTCAATAGGTTTGGGGAGAACAGGAAAAGGCCAATCTCCTTTGGCCATGACTACATCAAGCTCAGAGTATGTAGCCACAACAATTACCGCAGCAAGCCTGCTTTCTTCTATTATCTTGCCCACCTCAATACCATCCATCCCGGGCAGAAAAGCTTCTAGAATTACCAGGTCTGGCTGCATCGTGCGAGTTAATTTCAAAGCGGTTATCCCGTCCGCCGTTTCAGCAATTACCTCGTAACCGGCAGGGACCAGATACTGCTTTATGGTTTTTACGAAGGAAACATCTTTATCTGCAATTAAAACCCGCACTTTTTTCCCACCTTGTAAATCGAAAAAAGATTTTTCAAAAAGACTTTGGCTTTATTTTAACATATCAAACAGCAAACTCATATACGGTAGGGCAAATTTGTTCATATTTGCAGCGCTTTTAGTAACGTAATTATATTGTGCTGGTATTTTTTACAAATATTTTATTAAATTGCAGGATTTTTTATCCAATCTGTAGTAATAGACATTATACGACAAAATATTACATTTCATCAGTGCGCAAAACATTTTGTAAGTTAATCGGGTGGAGGGAAATTATGGAGAGTCAGGTAAGAAAAAAATACGAACCAAATTTTATTGACCGTTTGGGATTAAACGGTCACGTGTTTACCAGGGTAAGTTTTAACCAAAAATTTATTTTTCCGGCCATCTATATTGCCCTACTTACTTTTTTGGTCCCGGCAGTTTATTACCAGGGAAAATGGAATAACTGGAGCACAATCATGCTGACAGCATCAATTCTTGGTCTGGTGCTGAATACTGTTATTGGAGGTAAAATTCCGGCGCTTACTAATATTTCTGGCATATTTCATCCCATCTATGCTTACGGCACTGCTGTTATTTTCGGCCTGGTCTCGGGACTCCATCTCAAAGACTGGATACTGGCAGTTATTTTTATCGGTTTGGGTATTTTTTGCTGGTGGATACCCGGCGCCGGCCTGTCCAATGCTATTCGAACAATTCTGAAAGGCATTAACATTGCTAATGAAGGGAACCTGCAGCATCGTATTTTTCTCAGGGTGAGGCGCTACGACGAAATTGGCATGTTGGCCAATGATTTAAACATTTTTTTTGATACCCGGCAAAAGTTTGTAGAACTCCTTACAAAACATGCCAACGAAATTAACAATACAAGTAAGGAGTTAAAAAAAATCACCGAAGAAAGCACGCAGGCCTTTTTACAAATTGCCAATGCCACCGCTGATATTGCCAGCGGAAGCAACCAGCAGGGCGATAAATTAATGAACATCAGCAGCGCAGTCAACAATCAAACGGCAACTTTGCATAGCTTTGTCAAGCAAATGGAAAACGAAAACGACACCATCGTGGAAACTTCCGCCGTAATTCAGCAGATGATTGCATCCCTGGACAGAATAACAGCCAATATCAACAGCGTCGCCAAAGATTCGGAAGAAGCACAAAAAATAGCCCTGAAAGGCCAGGAAATTATTTCCCGGACAATTCACGAAATGACTAACATACGGGATGCTGTTTTTGATACCGCCGAAAAAATACAGGCTCTTGGCGAAAGGTCGCAAAAAATCGGGGAGATTATCCAGGTTATTGATGATATCGCGGAACAAACCAACTTGCTGGCTCTCAATGCCGCCATCGAAGCCGCCCGGGCCGGTGAACACGGTAAAGGTTTCGCCGTTGTTGCCGATGAAGTTCGTAAGCTGGCCGAACGTTCCGGGCAGGCCACGAAAGAAATTTATGCTTTAATAACGGCTATTCAGCAGGAAGTTAATGAAGCCGTCGAGGAAATAAACAACGGTACAAAAATAGTCCAGGCGGGCACTGAACTTTCCGCCGAAGCAGAAACCGCTCTTTCTGCAATCAGTGAAAACGTGGCGCAAACCAACATGAACATTCAGGAAATCAGCCATGCCACCAACGAAGTAACCGACAGCAGCACGAAAGTTAATACCAGCATAAGGCAACTACAGAGCATGTCTGACGAAACATTACAGTTGCTACACAACCTGGTGGAGGAAAATACCAATATAAAAACTATGGTCAACGAAGTATCAAATCTTTCCCAGGGCTTTGTAGCAAACTGCCAGCAGGCGTCCGCTTCAACAGAACAGGCGACGGCCAGCTCCCAGAGTGTGGCCGGTGTAGCCAAAGAACTGGCAGCCACCGCCGAATCACTCAATAAATTCTTAGCCCAATTTAAACTATAAGCTCAGGGAAGCTTTGCCAACGTGAAGTATTATATTAGTCGCCCTCCGCTAAGTCGCAACTATTGTTTCATCGTTACAGGGCAACCAGACTGCAAAAGTTGAAAAAACCGTTCAAAATTAAAAGAGGCCAAGAATGATTTGGCCTCTTTTTCATTTAGCTGTTATATTAAAAAGTAGGAGGTTTTAGCCCAAATTAGCCGAGTATCTTTTCAGCTTCTTCAGCATCGTGCTCCATAACATACTTGATTCCCGTAATTTCAGCAGCTTCTTTGGTTAAAGCAAATATGTCATCACGGGTGATGTATTCCAGAGCAAACTTCCGGGCGCCACACATCAATTGACGTAAGCCTTGAGCCAGACGTTCGAAGTAAGTATATACACCCACAGCGCCAACGGGGAGTTTGTCGAAGTCTTTGCCTAGCCTGTTTTTCAGTTCATGAGCGTAGATGAATACCTGCTCCAGGGTTTCGCCATATTTCTTGTATTCATTAGGCACTTTGCCCTGTTTAACAGCTTCGCCGACAGTCTTGCCAACCATAGCGGCGGTAAGCGGCGAACGGGCCATACCAACAGCTTTCACATAGGGCGCCGACATGGCAAGAGCTTTAAACATATGGTCTTCTAAAGTGAACCCACCGGCAATGGCAACCTTAGGTACAAAGGCGCCTTTGGCAGCCAACTTGTCAAGGTACCTGGTAAGTAAAGCCTGGATATAGAGGGTTGGGATACCCCATTCGTTCATCATTCTCCACGGGCTCATACCTGTACCGCCGCCGGCGCCGTCTACAGTTAACAGGTCGATTTTCGCATCGGAAGCAAACTTCACGGCGCGGGCCAGGTCTGCTGCCCTGTAAGCGCCGGTCTTCAGGAATACATACTTGGCGCCGGCTTCACGCAATTGCTTAACCCGCGCATGGAAACTGTCTTCGGTAACCATACCTATACGGGAATGCCTTTCAAATTCAGTGAAAGCGCCGGCCTTAAAGGCTTTTTCTACTTCCGGGTCTTCAGGATTCGGCAGTACTATGTAACCCCTGCTGTAAAGCTGCTTAGCGCGCTCAAGGGTGTTTAACTTAACCTCGCCACCGATATCTTTGGCGCCCTGGCCCCACTTCAGCTCAACTACTTCAACGCCCAGTTTCTCAAGGGCAAACTCCTGAACACCAAGCCTGGTGTCTTCTACGTTAGCCTGTACCGCAACAAAGCCTTTGCCATTATACCAGTTCTGGAAGTCCTTGACCCGTTTTTCTAAGTTCGGAGCTTTGACTACTTTGCCGTTTTTGATTTCAGACTTGGGGTCCATGCCCACAACGTTCTCACCGATAACAATCCCAACTCCGGAGATAGCTGCGCCGGCAGCCAGGTGTTCCCAGTTGTCAGCAGCCACGTTTGTTGAACCCATCCCGGCAATCACGATGGGTAAACGCAGGGGCAGGTCACCGTAAGCGCCCACAGCAGATTCAATGTTTACATTCGGGAAAGTGGCCACGTCGGGGTCAGCGGCAATTCCATGAGCGCCGACTGCAGTACCCGCAATGTTGAAATGTGAATAATCCACCGGGTAATCTTTTTCAGCAGCAGCGGTAATCTTACCGAAAGGCTGCGGGTACAGGGTTTCTTTACCCCTTATGGAAGATTTTCCAATTTCGCAAAGTCCCGGACACCCGTCCAGACAGGTTACGCACATCCCGCTGAAAGGACAGTTACTGTCCCCTGTGCGTAATTTTGTCAGTGTTGCTGCAGTAGCATTGATTCCTTTACTGTAGCTCATCCTCTCTCCATCCTCCCTTTGGTGAATTAAATTTTAATTTTAAACAAAAAACGCCCCACGGATCATAGCTTAAACCTATGACCAGTGGGACGCCATTGCCCCGTGCAACCTATATCTATATATGCGGTTGCATCATTAATATATCCTTTCACATTATATATAATTATTGTAAAATAATCAATATTGTTGCTGGAAAAAATATTGTATACAAAACCGAATTATTATATTATCGTTTCTATACAACGATAAAGAAAAAATTTACTCCCTGCCGTTTTGGGCCTGTCCATATTTGGCAATTATTTTTAAAGCCACTTTTTTCATAGGCATACACTTGTCCATACTAATTTTCTGCAAAAACTTCAAGGCTTCTTCCTCGGTAAAACCCAACATATCGGCCAGGATGCCTTTGGCCTTTTCTATCAACTTCCGGTTCTCCAGGTTCTCTTTAAGCTTTTTAATTTCGGCTTCCAGGTTGAGCAGCCTGCGATAATTTGCCACGGCAATTTCCATGTTAGGAATAAGGGTCGCAAAATCAATGGGCTTTACCAAATAGCCAAAAACCCAATGTCCCAGCACATAAGAGAGAATCTCATAATCATCGTAGTCAGCCATTAAGATTACTGGGGCTATGCGGTGCTCTTCAAGAAAATAGGAAATATCCAAGCCGTCCTGGCCATGAAAACGGGCATTGATCAGGGCCACATCAGGCTGGCTGCTGAAAATCATATGGAGGGCGCTGCGAGCTTCGGAAGCTTCGGCTACGACAATGTATCCCGCCTGGACCAGTTTTTCCCTGAGGTATTTACAGAAATCTACATCCGGGTCAGCTATCATGATCCTTAGTTCGTGCATCGCACCCACCCCAATTTGAATTTCCCTACTCCGGTTTTCAATATCTAATTGTAGCACATTTTAAATATTGTTGACAGTAGATTATTGAAAGCAATTATATTGCAAAAAACTTTATAAGAGTAATTAAAAGCATGGCCCAAACTGCAATAAGTTGATGCCATGCTTAATCTGCCATTAATTTTTTACTGATTAGAACAGTTTCCATCAGCCAGGAGCTTATTCACGGTCAAACGACCTTCTGGATTGAGGTAAGCGGTAAACTTGCGGGAAGGCTTGTCTACCCTGTATTTCTCCCTGCCTATTTGCACCACCACATCGGCATTAATTAATTCGGCAGTTATCCGGCCCTTTTCCTTAATTTTGAGTAAAGTTTGCGAATCAAAATCGGAACCTATATCAACTACATTTATTTCGCTGCCTGCTACTACTTTAATGCCTCTGGCCACACCCGGCTCACCGCAAATATCGACCCTTCCCCCGGCATTTATATTAGAAATATAGCAGCCCTGTCCTTCTATTACGACATCGCCACTGGACATAAGCGAGGAATTTTGCACATATTTCGCTTTGATAAATTCAGCTTTCTTACTATATTGTTCAATATAGTCCATTGCCTTTTCCACAGCGGATTGCAGTTCTTTGAGGTAGGTAAAGTCTTTTATCCTACTGGCATTTAAGCCGCAGAAATTTCTCCTCAGGGTATCAACTACCCGTGATATCTCTTCACTCACTGAAAGGCTTGCGCGGGTAATGATATCGGACAGCCACTGCACTTTTTTCGGTAATTCCCGGTAAAAACTATCTACCAGAAACTGAATAACAGCGCCATCACCGGCGGGCCCGACCGCTAAATAGTCCTTTGACTGTTCACCGGTAAAATGCATATTCTCCAATATATCCCGTATTTCCGCCAAATTCGGAAGGATAGAAGTATATAATGCTGCCCGTCCCCCGGCAATTAGAGTACTGCCGAATACCGACTTATGTACTACAATGCTGGCCCCCGCCCGTATGGTGGCCTGCGACACGTCGCCGAATACCTCTACATTACCATCAGCTTCGATAAGACAACCATCCGTTACATCGCCTTTAACTTCTATATCGCCGACAAACTTTATATTGCCTGTAGCAGCATTGACCTCCTGCACCACATAAATTGGATCAACAGAAACATAAGTCACCTGGCCGCTGGTCTCCAAATAAGGGCGGCCATCAATGGTTGCCACAGCCCGCATTCCATCCTCTGTAACTTCACAGCCTTTTCTTACGTTAATCTGGCAATCTACCGGGCTCCTGGCCTGAATAACCTCGCCCGTCACAGCCCAACCGTCTTTTCCTTCCTGCATCGGTACTTTTAAGGCTACGATATCACCCTTTTTTACCGACACCAGTTTGTCGTTTTCGAACAAGCTGCCCCTTTCATTATTTTTACTTTTTTCCAGAAAAGGATAAATTACATAAGCATGTACCCCATCCACAGGCCTTTGTCCCTGTGCCACAAGGAAGCTCTCCTTGCTGTTAGGGTTTTCTATTACCTCCTGAATGGCATCATCTATAATACCCTTAACTACTTCCTGGTTCTCCAAAAATTTCCTGACTTCTTCCGGGGTAGGTGGGGGAAGTTCCAATATTTCTTCAACTTCCGTAAGTAAAGTTAGCCTGGGGGCAGCCGGCTGGTCCTTCAATTTATATTTTACCCCCGGCTTGGTAGCTAATCGCAGATAAGCGGCCAGTTTATCGGGGGATATTTTTAATTCCAGATCAGATTGCGGCTCTTCATGCAATAAATCTATTTTGATCTCATCTTCCTCTGAAATGATGGATTCTCCTTCGACCTCATTGCCGTTGACAATTAATCTTATGTGCTCACCCGGCTTAACGACAGCGTATTGGTCCCCGGAAGGATTAATAACAAAAAACCGGCCTTCTTTAATCCCTGCCAAACCAACCTGAATGTCTTTACTATCTGTTTGGGGAGGCTTTCCTGTCTCCCTCTCGACTATGTCCCCGCTTTTTAAACCGGTACTGCCATTTTCTCCCCACTCCTGCCCGCTCCTGTTCGGTTCATACCGGCCGTTTCTGTCATGGGTTGCAGCCCCAATGTCAAGGTCTGCCAGAATACCCTCCAATTCGCGTTCTTTAAGCACTTCTTCTTTTAGAGAAACCCGCACCTTGGCGGGGACAGCCCCTAGACCCAGAAAACCGCGCCTGCCCTCTGAAAGAATTTCCGTAACAGTTTCATCTTCCCTGGCATTTAACAGCTTTAAAGCCTTTGTTTGCGCTTCCTTTACTGTTTTCCCCGTTACCAGGATACTACTTTGTCCAGGCACAAACCGCTCACCTCTTCTCATGGACCAGAACTAACAGAAAAGTGACCGAAAAACATTTTATACCCCCGAAAATTTTTTAAATATATTTCCACAAAATTTGCCAAATTCCTTTTGCAAGTAAGTATATGACAAATATTCTCTCGCCCTAAATATAAACCCTGGGAATCCGCTCACTTAACATGCAGACTATTTCATAATTAATAGTTCCCAGCAGTTGTGCCAATTCGTCAGCAGAAATACAGTCGTCCCCCTGCCTGCCGATGAGCACCACTTCATCAGTAGCGGCAACATCAGGTATATGTCCTACATCTACCATAAATTGGTCCATGCAAATAACGCCCGCTACAGGGGCTCTGGTTCCTCTTATCAATACATGAGCCTTGGAGGACAATAACCTGGAATAGCCGTCGGCATAACCCATAGGAATTGTGGCAATTATCGTCTTTTCTTGCGTCGTATAGGTTCTGCCGTAGCTGACGGTTACCCCCTGGGGAACTTCTTTGAGATGGGAGATTTCGGCTTTTAACGACAAGGCCGGTTTTAACGATACTTTTGCCTGGTCAACTTCCGGAGAAGGATATAACCCATACAGGGATATACCTAACCGCACCATATCAAGGTGAGTTTCGGGCATATCAATAATTGCGCCTGTATTGGCGGCATGTTTAATGGGAATCTTTACCCCTTCCCGTTCAAGGACAGCGCACATATCGGTAAACAGTTTAAATTGCTGCCGGGTAAAGGCTTTATCCTTTATGTCCGATACGGCAAAATGAGTAAAAATCCCTTCCACAGACAATCCGGGAAGCGCCGCAATTTCTTTTATTTTTTCCACAGTCCCCGCCCCGGGCAAAAACCCGAGCCGGGTCATTCCGGTATCAATTTTTATATGTACTTTGGCCCTTTGTCTCAACTTTTCTCCGACTGCTGAAACAAAACGGGCCATCTCAAGGGTATATATTGTCTGGGTTACGTTGTGCCTAACTGCTTCCTCTGCTTGCTCTTTTGGGGTGTAGCCTAAAATTAAAATAGGCGCTTCAATACCTGCCCTTCTCAGTTCAAGAGCTTCATCCAGCATGGCCACACCCAGATAAGAAGCACCGTTTTGTAGAGCTACCTGGCTGACAGGCACAGCCCCGTGTCCGTATGCATTGGCTTTGACCACGGCCATAATCCGGGCCTGGGGTTGGGTGATACGGCGAATTTCCCGTAAATTATGAGCAATGGCACCTAGGTCGATCTCTGCCCAAGCCGGTCTAGTTTTCACAAAACCACCCCTGTCATCAAATCCATTTCTTAAGCGTAATCGCTCCAGTTTCACAAAAACTTAATCTCTTTTAGCCAGAGCTTTAACTATGTCTGCCCTGCTGACAATACCGACAAGAGCTCCGTCCCTTACGACCGGAAGGCGATTAATCCCTTCATCGGCCATAGTGGTAGCTATATCTTCGATTTCCGCGTCTTCTTCAACAGTGACCACATCAGTGGTCATTATGTCTTTAACCTGTACTGCCACGGCTTTTCGCAAGTCTTCCTCAAATTCTTTGACTGAGTCAAGGTATATGATTCCGCCCAGAAGCTGAACATAAGACGGAACCTTAAGCTTTTGGGTCTGTACCAATAGGTCGGCTTCCGTAACAATTCCTACAATTTTCCCTGCTTCATCTACCACAGGGACACCGCTTATTTTTTTGTCAGCCAGAATTTTTGCCACTTCCCGGACAGTTTGTTCCGGCCTTGCTGTAATTACTTCTTTGGTCATAATATCTTTCGCCTGCATATCAAGCTCCCTCCAATTCCCGAAATACTTTGGGTAATAAATTTAAAATGTCACCGGCCAGCAAACCGGCCTGGCCCTTTTCAAGAGCTCCCAGGTCGCCGGCGTATCCGTGGATAAATACTCCGGCAGCAGCCGCCCGGACCGGCGCCAACCCCTGGCCGATAAGACCGGCTATAACTCCTGTTAATACATCACCGGAGCCTCCCGTAGCCATACCCGGATTACCGGTGGAATTGACAAAGAGAGAACCGTCAACCCCGGCTACAACAGTTTCAGCTCCTTTTAAAACCACATTCACGCACCAATTGGCGGCAAATTCTCTGGCCACTTCAATTCTATTATTTTGAACTTCTTCAGTTTTTATCCCGGCCAACCTGGCCATTTCCCCGGGATGGGGCGTGATAACCACGGGCGCCTCAATTTTTTTCAGCACTTCCAGGCTGCCTGCCAGGGCATTAAGACCGTCGGCGTCGATTACCACTGGTTTATTTAACTCCGGCAGTAAATCCCGGACAAAGCCAGCCGTCGCCGGTTCAGTGGAAATCCCCGGTCCCAGTGCCACCACATCCGCAGATTCTGTTAAGGCAATAACTTCTTCCAGAGCGTCTCGACTGATAGTCTTTTTTTCTGTCTCCGGAAGCGGTTTTGTCATTACTTCCGTTAGCTTAATTTCCATCAAGTCATGCAGGCTCCTGGGTACAGCCAGGGTAGCCAACCCGGCGCCTGATTTTAAAACCGCCATACTGGTCAGAACAGCGGCCCCCGTAAGCCCTTCGGACCCCGCCACCACCAACACCCGGCCATAATCCCCTTTATGTCCTTGGGAATGGCGCTTAGGCAGCATTTGGGCCACCAATTCTTTAGTCAGAAGGAATTTGTTAAAGTTCTGTTTTTTCACTAAATCAGGCGGAATGGAAATATCAGCAATATGTAGTTGCCCGGCGTACTCTTTACCGGGATGTATTGTCAAACCCAATTTCGGCAGTCCAAATGTCACCGTATGGGTTGCCTGTATACAAGGGCCATGCACCTGGCCCGTGTTTGCTTCCAGCCCGGAAGGAATGTCGACAGCCACCACCGGTTTGCCCGATTCATTGATAAGCGATATTATTTTACCCATGTGGTCATTAACGGCGCCTTTGAAACCAGTGCCGAAAACAGCATCCACAATAAGGTCAGTATAAACCAACGTAAGTTTAACTATATTGAGGGAGTTGCTGTTATTAATGGTAAATATCTTCTGTCCCATGTTCTGCAGTATATTCAGGTTGACCTTTGCATCTCCGGTTATATCCGCAGGTTCCCCGTTTAGCAGAACCTTAACCTCTGCACCCATGTTCAGCAGATGACGGGCGATAACGAATCCGTCGCCACCGTTATTGCCTTTGCCGGCAAATACAGCCACTTGTTTCCCCGGAACTTCTCCCAAAATCTCTTTAATGACTTTAACTACCTGCAGCCCGGCATTTTCCATTAATACTACCCCGGGGATGCCCACCTGGTCAATTGTGAGTTTATCCAGGTTTTGCATTTCTTCGGCAGTAACCAAAAACAAAAAAACCCCTCCCTAGTAATAATATGTAGTCTCCTGGAAATGGTCATGGTCCACGCCCCAAGATTCATCCCGTTAACAGCACAAAAGCCACGGAATACTCTTCCGTATGAGACAGAGAAATCTTCGTCTGGCAAATTCCCTGCCGTCTGGCTTGCTCCAGTGCTTTACCCGTTAACTTAACCGTCGGCGCCCCACTGGCATCTGCCACTATTTCGATTTCTTTCCAGCCAACGGGGCCAATCCCGGTACCAAGAGCTTTGGCTACCGCTTCCTTCCCAGCAAACCGGGCAGCAAGGGACTGAACCTTGAGCCCTTTGCTATTGGTACAGAGTTCTATTTCCCTTGGGGTATAAACCCGCGATAAAAACCTTTCTCCTACCCGCTCCAATATATTATATAGTCTTTTGTTATCAACAATATCAGTTCCTATCCCTATAATCACCGGTATTTCCCTTCCTTGTAAAGCGGCTATAGTTTCCGCTTTTTTTTGTATATTCATTCTAGGAAAAGAAAAAAAAACCTGCAAATAATGCAGGATTTGCTTTGGTTAAACAGCTTCGTTATGTATTTCAGATAATTCCACCTTTTCCTCGTCGGTTAAAAGTTTATCCAGATCAAGAAGTATTAACAGACGTTCTCCCACTTTAGCCACCCCCGTAATATACCGGGCATCGATACCCGAAACAATATCAGGGGCATTTTCAATAGTGTCGGTACTTATGCGCAAAACCTCTGATACGGCATCAACTTTCACCCCAAATGTATGGTGGGCAACCTGAATAACTATGATTCGGGCTTCCCCCGTATATTCCGTTAATTCCAAATCAAATCTCTTCTTCAGGTCGATAATGGGGATAATCTGCCCGCGTAGGTTTATTATTCCTTCTACAAATTCAGGCGATTTCGGCACTTTCGTGGTATTGGTCAAGCGGTTAATTTCCTTTACCTGAGTTATCGGCACACCGTATTCTTCATTCCCCAGTTTAAAAACAACCAGTTGGATTTCAGACCCTTCCGCAAAGCTCATAACCTTTCACCTCCATAGAATTGAATACATATTTCGACAAAAAAATCAATTTCCCTTTATTACATGCCCAAAATTTTCCTCAACTTTTTAGCCTGAGCCCTACTTACGGGCACTTCGCTTTTCTCATTGTCCTCAACTATAAGGGTATATGTGCCGTTAAAGAAAGGAATTATTTCTTTTACTTTGTGCAAGTTCACCAGGTAGCAGCGATGCGTACGGAAAAACATGGTAGAATTCAACCGGCTTTCCAGCTCTTTCAAAGTAAATCGGGTGAAGAGTTTGTCGGTGAAGGTTTTGATATATACATAATCCTGCTCCGTGAAGGCATATATGATATCTGACTCGTTGACAAGAATAGTCTTACCTTGTTTTTCGGCAGGGATCCGGTCAATTTTAATATGCTGGGGCTTAGCGGCAACCTGTTCCCCGCCAGTAGTTATCGCCTCCCCGGCCTTGGCAGAGTCATTAGCCGCAGCAGCCTGCCGCTGATTAATTTTCATAATTTTATTAATAGCCTGGGTCAGCCGCTTTTCGTCAAAAGGCTTCAAAATATAATCTACCGCGTTAACTTCAAAGGCTTTCACGGCGTACTCGTCATAAGCGGTAACAAAAATCACATGCGGTGGATTAGGGAGCTCCTGTATCCTGGCCCCCACTTCCAAACCGTTCATCCCCGGCATTTCGATATCTAAAAACAATATAGAATAATCCAGCGCCTTGATCAGTGTAAGAGCTTCCTGTGCATTTGTGGCTTCGCCAACTACCTCGATATTGTCAAATTTGTTCAGGAGAAACCGCAATTCTTTCCTGGCCGGGTATTCATCGTCCACAATCAATGCCTTAAGCTTCACTTGCCTCTTCTCCCCTTTCCGTGGATTCGGAATCTTTTATCAACGGCACCCGCAGGGAAATGGTGGTACCGACATTTTCTTTACTGGTTATAGTAAGCATGTATTCCTCACCGAAAAGGCTTTTTAACCGTTCGTTAACATTGCTGAGGCCTACGCCGTTTCCCTTACCATAACCGGGAATCAATACCTTGTCCAGTTTGTCCTCCGGTATCCCCACCCCGTCATCCTTAATGGTGATGCGCAATTCCTCGCCGGCCTTTTTTACGGAAATATTAACGGCCCCGGGGCCAACTTTAGGCGTTATTCCATGCTTTACCGCATTTTCCACCAGGGGCTGCAGAGTAAGGACCGGTACCTGGTAATCCATCAAATCCGGGTCAATATCCCTGATAATACGAAGCTTTTCTCGAAACCTGGCCTTCTCCAGTACCAGGTAAGTATTGATATATTCCAGTTCCTCCCGTAATGTATTGAAGTGACCGTGTTTCTTTAACGTCTGCCGGAAGAAATTAGCCAGTCTGATTAATAGCCGGCGGGCTGTCTCCGGGTTAGTCCGGCTAAACATGATGATGGTGTTCAAAGTATTAAAGAGAAAATGAGGGTTAATCTGAGCGTGTAGAGCCTGCAATTCGGCCCTGGTCACCAGTTGTGCCTGCCTGTCAAGTTCCGCCAGTTCCATCTGCACACCCAGAAGCTGCGCAATACCGACAGCAAGTTTTACCACATGGGCCGGCATCTGTCCTTCTTTCGTCTGGTACAGCTTCAGGCAACCGGCCACCTGGCCCCTGCACTTCAGCGGCGCTATTACTGCTGCTTCCAGGGGACAGTCGCAGTCTTTCACCGGGCAATTCAGTTTTTCTTTGTTATCAACAATTTTTAACCCCCCGGTAGCAATTACCTGTTTGGTTGCCTGGGTTAGAATCAGCCGCCCGGGCTGGTGACGCTCACATCCGGCGCCAACATAAGCCAGGACTTTTTCCCGGTCAGTAATGGCTACTGCCGCCACATCGCTAATCTTAAGAATGATCTCCGCCGCTTTCTGCGCCGTTTCCTCATTTAACCCCTGACGCATGTAGGGCAAAGTTTCATTGGCAATCTTCAGGGTAGAATCTATGTGTTCTTCGCCGCCTTCAATAGTATAAGTAATAACCCTTTTCGACTGTAAACGGTCAAAAATGAAGTAAGCACCCAGGGCATTCAGGCAGAAAAAGGCAAAAATTATTATCCCTGCGCTGCCAGACAGATCCCTGGATAAAAAGACTATGCCAAACTGTAACAGGGCGAGCCCTATAGCGATACCTACTATCCTGAGGAAATGCATTACCGCCCGCTCCTTTCTGCTACCGTTTCTTAAAGCACGCGCGAATTTCTTAATTTTCTTAATATTATTTTTTTATTCGACTTTTTTTCAGATATTCCTTTATTCTGCCTTGTAAAAAACAAACCCGGCTTCAGGTAAAGTTTCCCGACCCGGGTCTTTCTGGTAAAATGATGCATTTATCGGAAAACCGCAACTGCTCCGGTTACTTCGCCATTACTGACAACAGGGGTGATATCAGCAACAACCGGATAACCGCTCCCACTGAGGTCCAGTCCACTAATACTCTGGTTTTTCACGATCGCCTTATTAACCGGCAATGGCAAAACCTGATCCACGGAATTGCCCAAAACTTTAGCAGGATCAATATCCAGCAAACTGGCCGCCTTTTTGTTAACCAGTGAAATCTGGCCCTTCCGGTCCACAGCCAAAACACCCACATAAAGGGAATCTATAATTGCTGATAACCCCTCAATAGCTTTTTTATACTGATCGATAAAGGCAAAAGCCAAGTCCGTCCTGGTCAGCCATCCCACCATATTGCCGTCGTCGTCTACAACAGGGAGCCGACCGACAGGTATATTCAGCGCTTCTTCAACAGGCAGTGTTTCACTTATAAATATCACGTTTTTGTTCATCAAACGTTCCACCGGCATATCCAGCGACTTGTCCAGGGCCCTCATCAGGTGGGTTTTGGTAAAAATACCCACCACACGGTTTTCATTGTCGACAACAGGCGCACCGTCTATTACCCTTTCCAAAAATATCTGGGCTGCCTTGCGGACAGGCCAGTCTTTATGTAATTTCACGACTCCTTTGGACATAACGTCTTTTATTAAAACCCGCATGGCTATCCTCCCGAAAAAATATAGCTCAAATACATAATACACTAAAAACAAGTAAAATGGTAATTTTTTTTGTTTCCAAAATATAAATAATTAAGGAACAATTTGTCCTGAAACACTCAAAATACAATCCGGGGGAGAAAAACCAATGGGTTCATCAAAGGTTGTCTTTATCGATTTACGCAAAATATTCCTGCAACTTCTGGCCATATCAATGGCCGTATCACTGTTTTTTGCTTATCGGTGGTGGAATGAGCCTTACCTGATTAAGTTCAGTTCCCCGGAGCTGGCTGCCTCCTACGATAGTAAAGACCCGGTATATATCAAAAGACTTGATCGGCTGATTAAAGAGGCAAAAACCACTGGGCCAACGGACCAAAAACCGGGCCGCTTTTATGTTCATATTACCAGCCGGCGCCATACCAGGACTTATGTCTTTAATGCTCCATCCCTGCTCTATAATAAAGAAGAAGGCGTTTCCCTGCAGGCAGATGCTCCTTTGCGCGCTGAACTTAAGAAAATCATCATTGAATTAAAAAGAAAAAGTCCTTATGGAGAACCGGTTCCCTGGCCAACAGTAAAACAAAGTTTTCTGATTAACAAAACTGTAATGATTAGGGACCTGGACAGTGGGATAAAAATATGGGTTACCCGCAGGGGAGGTTATAACCTGGCCAGAATTGCGCCGGTAAACCAGGTAAATAAATCACTGCTAAAAAAGATATTTGGCGGAAAATGGAGTTGGAAACGCAGAGCAGTAGTGGTCTACCTGGAAAATAAAAAGATAGCCGCCTGCCTGGCCGGTATGCCACAAGGAAAAGAACAGCTTTTTTCCTTATATTTTGTGGACGCCGGCACTAACAAAAGCATGAATCTAGCTAATAAAATGTTGATTTTCAAAGCAGCCGGTCAAATTAAGAAGATGTTTAAAAAAACCTCTCCCGAGGAAGCCATTCTGGGCGCTTTAACAGCCATTGACCAGCAGGACGGCAGGACTTTGAACATTTTCCTCACCCGCCCGGTGCCCCGGGACCTGCTGAAAAAATCAGGCATTATAAGCGTCACCCTCAGAAACCTTTATAAGCTGGACGGGACCTGTTATAAGGCCGTTGTTTCGGCATCCTTCGCCAGAGGGCCTTATAACCGGTGGTGTTCCCTGAAAATTGATTTAAAATATAATCGGCAGGAGTCCCTCTATCAATTAAATCCGGCCTTTCTGCAAAAATTGCTGATTATCAAGAATACGTATTAAAATTGGCAGGAATCAGACTTCCATCAGTCGTTTGGATAAACTGCTGAAAAATTTGACCAGCACCGGAGTATTCAGGCAAAAATTGGCCGACATTGGTTTCAACATGAGCATCAATTCCGGGTCCATTTTGTGACCGATAGGGTAGAACTGCAGGTTGATAGGTACAGCTCCCAAATTTAAAAAGAATTCCTTCCGCCGAGCCAGGCCGTCCCTGGTGGAGCGCACCTCAAAGACCATGGCCACCAATTCTTTCCCCGCTTTGCTTAGGGTATTTAACGTCTGGTAATACAGGTACGAGCCTAAGCCCCTGCGTTGGCAATGAGGGGCAACAGCGATGAATTCCATGAATGCCATTTTGAGATCCGGTAAATAGTAGGTGGAAGTTACCCCTATGACGCTTTCAGCATCACTGGCAACCAGGAAGAAGTAATCGTCCGATTCCCCGCGCTGAACTTTCAAAAGGTTGTTGGTCATCCTTCTTTTCTCGGTGGGAGTAAATTCAAATATATTCGTACAGAAATTGATAGCTTCCACCGCCAGGGAACAATTAGCCTTGTTCAATAAGGAAATTTTAATATCCGCAAAACGGGGCAAAACCACAGGAATCCCATCATTATCGTAAAAAAAGGGGTAATTATGTACTCTGATCACGGCTGAAGCACCACTCTCAACAATAGCTGCATTGGCCTCATCAAAGCCCAAATGCACCTGCGACTCCGACGCCGGTTCAACCCTGACGAGAATATCCTGGTATTCTATTTTCTTTAAGCCCTGCACCAAAAGATTTACCCTATCCCCGTTAGACAAGGATAGTTTTTGTGCGTCTTCCCTACTTAAATGTACGTGAGAATTGGGAATTATAATACCCGCCCCGATTGCCACCGTTCCCATTGGCCCAATTAATACAGCGCCCGGTGTTCCCTCAAGGTCGCCGGAATCTTTTAAAGGAACTTTTAACCCTAACTCAATGGCCGCCGACTGGGAAATTTCCACCTGAGTTTTATCCCGGTAGGGTTCAACCACGGCTACGTTGTGAATCTCCCCCTTTGGCCCCACGACGTCAATGAATTTATCCGTCCTGTAATTGCCGGTCCCGGCAGCGTAATTAGGTTCCTGTTGCGCTATTTCGTCGCCGAATAAAATTTTTGCATGGTCCAGAGATAAATGGACATGGTGTTTTAGTATTTTGATGGGCACGGTAAGGGATAATGTCATGAATAACGCACCTTCTTTTCGCCGCTCCGGAGCAACGGTTGTTTTCACCGTTACAGGGCTTTGTTAATGTTTTTAAGTGCTAAAGTTGAGTTATTTTATTAATTCTACCTGTTGAATGCCATTTCCTTGAATTACAACATGTTTATTACAAAAAGTGAAAAATTATATTCAACATCAACAGTAACAGGGGTTGATGAATGAGGTAGACAATCAAAGTATGGGCGCCCAGGTAATTAACTGGGTTTTGTGGACTGAAACGAAACTTGAGCAAACTTTTATGGTTTTTGTATAAAACCTTGCCAAGAAAAACACCATAGACAAAAACGCCGAGCCAGGGAATTAACGGATAATAATCAGATGAAACAAAGTTGCTGCTTTTAATCCCTAGGGGAAACAGGTAATCAAATGATACTTCCGGTAAAAACCGCCCGGCCCATATCGCCAATGTCCCCAGCACCGGCAATGCTATTGAAGGAAGTCTGGCGAGGGCAGGATAAAGCATAATGCTTACCCCCAAAAAATGGAGAATCCCGAATTTAATACCCCACTGGGCCTGCCATAGGTGGGTAACGGCAGTAATACCCATCGCAATAATCAATAAACGCAATCCCCGTTTCAGGTTATTGCGGCTTAATGATGAACTGATACCCGATATCAACATAAAAAGAATGACAGAAACCTTGCCTATATAATAGTAAACTCCTGTATAATAAGCCACCGGGTAATGAAAAAACTCATTCAGGTCATATAAAAAGTGAAAAATTATCATCAGTATTAAAGCTATGCCCCGCAAAAAATCCAATTCCCAGATCCTTTTTCTTTCGTCCCTGTTCAACATTCATGTACTCCCATCTTCACATAATTCCCTCAAGAATATTTTACACTAACTAAACTGATCAAGTTATTTATTTTCTATAACTTAGCAAATTAAAGTTTGACCTAGAAAAAATTGAATATGATTCACCTATTCAAAATAATTGTGATAAATAAAAGATAAGCTTGCTATATAGATATTTTCCAACCTTGAATATGGCAGAACTTGTATTTACAATAAAAGTCATCACTAGATGCAGTCTGGTTTTAAAATTACATTATTAAAATGTTGACCATAGATAAATTAAGTGTACGAGGTGAGCATTTATGTCGTTCCAGAGGAAATCTTTTATTGTCGGCATAGTCATACTAAGCTTTATTTGCGGCGCCGTCTTTACCCTGGGCGGCAGTTGGGCCTTACACATGTACAAGCCCACACCGGTTTTAGCCAATAATCCAAATGAGAACAAGTCACCCGCCATCACCATAGGGCCCACGACAATATCAACCACTGTGAAAGAAGTCAGCCCGGCGGTAGTCAACATTGAGACAGAAGTAGTTAACCAAAATGGCTTGCAGGATAACCCCTTCTTCAACGATCCCTTTTTCCGTGAATTCTTTGGCAGTCAGTTCGACCTTACCCCCAGGACCGAAAAAGGGTTGGGAACAGGCTTTATTATAAAGCCGGACGGATATATACTTACCAATGAACATGTCATAAGGAATGCCCAAAAAATTAAGGTTAAAATTCAGGGTATGCAAACCCCTCTGGATGCCAGGGTGATCGGAGCTGATGAGGAGCTGGACCTGGCCCTGATTAAAGTTAACCCCAAAGGGGCATTACCAACCCTGAAGTTGGGCGATTCCGACCGTATCCAGGTAGGCGACTGGGTAATTGCCATAGGCAACCCGTACGGCCTTGACCATACCGTTACCGTTGGGGTAATAAGCGCCAAAGGCCGTCCGGTTAATATCAGCGGCAAGGAATATAAAAACCTGCTGCAAACCGATGCCGCAATAAACCCTGGTAACAGCGGCGGTCCGCTGCTAAATACCGGTGGTGAAGTAATTGGAATTAATACCGCCGTTAATGCTTCCGCGCAAGGGATCGGCTTTGCTATTCCTTCCGCCACCGTTAAACAGGTGCTGGACCAGTTAATAACCAAAGGTAAAGTGGTCCACCCGTACTTGGGGGTATACCTGCAAACCCTGGACAAAGAATTGGCTGATTATTTTGGTGCCCCGGGAACAAACGGAGCTGTCATAGCCGATGTCACGCCCGGCAGTCCGGCAGATTCCGCAGGATTACAGAGAGGGGATATTATTCTCGAAATTAATAAAAAGAAAATCAAGAATTCGGACGAAGTTGTTGACCTGGTTAAGAAATCCAAAGTCGGAGACAAACTGGTCATGCAGGTTTTCCGCAACGGCCATTCCAGCTTCGTCACCGTAACCGTCGGCGAGAAAAAATGATAGTATCCAGCAAATAAACGGGTAGTATTCGAATAGTACTAATGAAAAACATTCAAATTTGGCCGTTTCAGGATAGAAGCGCTTTATCCGGGAAATCAACCCGGACAAAGCGCTTTTTTTGTAAACAGGACATTTCCATACCGGCGCAACATTTCGTCCTTAATATGTTATAATCATATGTATGTACCTAGCATATAGAAATCTCAGGATTTATCATATCAGTAAAATTTAGAATATGTTTCTTATTGTATTCCGGACGTTCGAAGTTTTCCTCATAAATAATCAGCTTGGTATTACTTAGTTCCATAGTAACAGTTGCATTTCTCCTGGTAATGGCAGCTGACAAACCATCAATTATTTTAAAAAGTTTGAATGCCGGAATTAACTCTCTAGGGAAATTTGGAGGAAGTTCATCCTCACGATGGTGATGATACTTTACCAACAATGTAACGTACTTACTGTACCCCATTTGGGCAGAGAACTCGGAGCTTCTTAAAGCATGTAAGCTACTCTTTTCAAATACAGCCATTGGGTCAACTGTATCTCCTATACGAAGAACAGGCTGAATTTTCCCGATATCATGAATCAGGATTGCTTGAATCAGTAATTGTTTATCAATATTAAACCTTTTTAAAACCCCAAGGCGATCTATTTGACAAAGAATTCTTAAACAATTTACCACATGCCAGTAACCGCCTTCGTCTATTTTGGCGATAACTGTTATTTTTTTCGTTTCAGGGTTATAAATGTCCTTGTATTCGGGAATCTGCCTTAATTTGCTTTCGATTTCACGGGGGATAAAGAGACTTAATGCCTGTGATAGTTCATCAGTGGTGGACTTAAGCGCCTCAACCGTTTGTTTTAACTCATCGGAATTGTCATCGGAATTTACAAAACTAACTACTATACACTCTATGTCAAAACCAGTTTTTATAACTTTTATACCCGCAGATAAAGATATATAATTTAACAATTTCACCTCAATTTCCGAACATTCTTGTCCACTTTTTATGTATTGCCAGAATTTACTATTGATAAATTCTTTATAGCTGTTGCTGAAGAATCCGCTAAAAACCAAGTCTGCCCTTCTGTGCAGGTAATTGACCGGCAAAACCTCACTAAAATTTTTTATCGCTGCTGAATTTGCATAATCAATATATAATTCTTGATCAAGAACAAAAATACTGGCCGGCACATGTTCAAAGGCTTCCTCAATCCGGCAGAGCTTTTTTCTTACACTTGCACTCATTGCTTTTTGCCGGCACAGGAGCTGCGTTTGTTTTTTTTCCAGAATACCGATGATCCTGCAATCACGGTTCTGAACAAGTAAAAATTCACTTTTCTCTTTATGAAATATTTTGTTTGCTAACCAGATGGATATACCTGAATCACAAAAAGAAAAATTATTAGCTTTTTTATTCGGTTGTCTCCCGTTTAATTCTATTCCGTATAATACATCAACAATATTATTGAAATTATCTTTAATTATATATAGCAAATTGTTCTCAACCTTATCAATGTTTAAAACCCGACAGTCCCCGTCTAGTCTTACTTCACAAAATTTTGTATTCATATAAAAATCAACACTGTAAGGCATATTTTGAAAAGAAGTAAGCAATTTTTTAAAACTTTGGTAACGAATCATTAACTTATCCAGATCCTGGCTTAATCTGAGTAGATAACTCTGTTTGGCAATATCCTCTTCACTGTTAAAAACGTATAGCATTTGTTCTTTATATTTTTCTATTTCTCTTTGCAGCTTTTTTATATATTTTAAAGACCATGACATTATCTACCCCTCCTTCTTAAAAACCGGAGGATTATTTTTTCAAAATAAAAATATCCTCTCCAAATAATTCAGGTAATCCTATCAAATCAAGTACTTCAAAAATTTCATTGGAAATATTTATAATTTTTATAGGAATTCTTTGCTTTTGACATTTTTTGATAATCTGAGCTAATAGGTTGATACCCGAAGAATCGATAAACCTGATCTCATCAATATCAATAACTAAATCTCCTACATCCTTTAAATCACTGAAATTATCGTCAAATGCATCCGTTGATATGTCGAGGATGCCGGCTAACCTGTAATAAGTCACTTCTTCTTCTACCTTTTTCTTAATTATTAAAGACATATTAGCCCCCTTTGGATTCGAATATCAGGTTAACTTATCCATGCTATCGTTTAAACTAATTTCAACCGGTAAAATACATGATTTCTCAATAATCAGCGTTGTTCCCTCTATACCGGTGGACAGTATTAACCTGTCAGCATATTTTAACATGATGGTAAATCCACAACCCAAAGATTGCTTTGTTGAAAAATTCTTCATTAATGTCGCTTTTGGTAAATTCTCCATTGCAATCCCGGGCCCAGTATCAGAAACTTCAATCCTGAATCCGTTTGAAAGTATATTAACTTTACAAGTTCCACCATCAGCATGTTTTACTGCATTAGTCAAAGCCTCGGAAATACAAATCAGCAAAACAGTAATTTCTTTTTGATCTATTCCGCATTTGTTAAATATACGTTCGATTTTTCTCCTTACAGAATCGAGGTCTTCCGGTTTGCAAAAATTTGCGCTTAAAACAGTTGTACCAACAGCCATATAGGCGGCGATTTCTTCTCTTTCGGCTAGAAGCAATTTGCCACAGGTGACAGCCTCTATTACTTCCCGGTATACCCGCTTTTCTTTTTTCTTTATCTCCCTCTCTTTCTCCAGAACAGCAGTTACATCCAGCACCAGTAAACCGCCGGTATCATAGTCAAAAGGGATAGCGTGGGCATCATACATTTTATCCCCCACCAGCAGGACTTCCCGCATAGGCTCCCCGGTTCTACAGCATTTTTTAGCAACCTTAACCAGGTCCTGAACAGGTAATGAAAGGGGCCCTGCCCGTTTATTTAAAGGCTTAAATGTGTCTTTTTGGTACTTAAACACCTGCCCAACCTGGAGTGAATCCAAAATTTTGGCCTTTTCCAGCTCTTTTGTTAACCTCTCGAAGACAATGCCCTTCACGTTGTCCGGTAGTGATTCCGTAATTTTTTCAACCAATTGTTCGTCCGACATCGTGAGGGTCATATATTCATCGTTATTTAACCGGTAGGAACATTCCCCCTGCCGCCGGACTTCTATAATATCAAAGCCATGGTAATCAAATTTGCCCCGGTCGGAAATTTTTTGCACTTTGACCTGCAGGTTTTCTTGTAGGTTTATAGTATAATGCTTGCCTGAAGGAACCTGACATTTAATACCTAAACTTACCGGGCTGACCATGAACAGTTCCCCTGGATATTTTTCTCCTTCCGGAGATTCCAATATTATGTTTTTGGAATAATCCAGTTTCCTGCGCAGCAACCCCCCGTCAATAAGGGAATAACAATCCGCACAGGCGGTCTCAGAATTTTTTTTGCACTTTTTGCACTCAATCATGATTTCCAATCCTTCCTTATTTACCGAGGACTTTTAATGAATTATAATTAATGCAAAGGTAACATCGTCTTTGTTTTTCCCGGCAAGCAACTCAACTTCATTTTTGAGTGCCTCATAAAATCCTGGTTGGCCTGCATGTTGCTGAACAAATTGCAGAATTTTGCTACCGTTCCTCATGTTTATCCCACTGAGTATTTCCGGTAATCCATCGGTATACAGAACCAGGATGTCACCTGGTTCCAGGCTGCAGTAACCTTCCCTATATTGATAATTGGATAAAAAACCCACTGCCGGACCTTCTACCCGCAGAAACTCTGCCCGTCCCGGCTTTTGTCTATAAACTATGGGGGGTAAGTGGCCACCGTTAGCAAAACGCAAAATTTTCTCTGAAGTGTCATATACCCCCAGAAATACCGTAAAAAATTGCTTTGTTTTGTTTAAATACGAGCAGCTAATTTTATTTAATTCTGTAAGGCAATCACCGGGACTTGCCTTGCCCCTTAAAAGGGCCCGGATGGTGAACATGGTATTATTCACTTGAATGGCAGCCTTCATCCCATGCCCCATAACATCGCCGATTACAAAAGCGAATAATGTTTCGCTTAAAGGGATAAAATCATAAAAATCGCCACCAATTTTCTCGGCAGGACAGTTAAATGCAAATATATCTAAGTTTTCCCAGGTTTGCTTCGGCGCGGGAAGTAACTTGGCATACATATCGCGAATTAGCTCCAGGTCCTGGTTCAGCATACTTATAATTAATTGAGACAAATACAAATTCCGGTTACGTTCCTTTACCAAACCATCAATGATATATTGCAGGTACAGCAAGAAAAAGAAAACCAATAGAAATACCAGGTAGTTCCTTTCTTCCATCACAATGGTTCCCACCACGGAAACCAAACCTATTCCTACCATGGATAAAAGATTGAACTTAACAGAGTAAAATAAATCTTTGGTGAATCTACCTTCATTTAACAATGCAGTATACAAAAGTTTTATAATGATACTCGCGGTAAAAAAGCTTACCAGAAAAACCAACAACCGAGTATATAATGTCAGGTCAACCGATTTTTGCAGTTGTAACAGAAAGCGTCCTGCAGTTAAAGTGGCGAATACCTGGGTGGAAAAATTAAAAATTATATCTTTAAGAGGTTTTTTCAGCCGGAACTGTTCGTAAATGCCTTTGATTATACCGCCTAAAAATGCAGTAAACAGCGCCCAGTCAGGAGCAAAACTTGTAGCAGAATATGCCAATACACTGACTTCAAGGGAAAAGGCCATTTTTTGGTCCGATTCGAGATTTATTAACGAAAGTAAAAGATATACGCAGGCAAAAGCTAACTGATTAATAAAAATGTCGTTGGAAATATATAATAATGTACCGTTAACAATAACCCCCAAAATTATAATTATTGCCCACAGTTTTTTCATTTGCCCGGCCCCTGTTGCAAAACTTCATAAAGGCCGATGATTTCAAACACTTCATCTATTCCCTCCGGTACATTAACCAGCTCAAACTGAATATTCTTATCAAAAGCGGATTTGATGGCTGATACCAGACTGCCGACTCCCGTTGAATCAATAAATAACAGTCCGGATAGATCCAGCGCCATTTTCGTCACACCGGTCAAGTTATTGGTCAAAACTTCTTCACATTCGGAAGCATTTGCCATGTCAATGTTCCCGGACAACGCTATATGTTTGGTATAACCTTCTTGTTTTATCCGAACGTCTATCATAGTGACACCTCTCATTATTTATCATTTGCTACTAACAAATAAACCCTTGTCATCATCCCAACAGCAATACACATTCTGCATTTCGGAATGCGCTTTATAAGAATGATGACCTATTTTCAAAATAACGTTGGGATATACTTTTTGGGCCTTAATTACACCGCTCTCTTTGGTTGAAATTTTCGTTAACACCGCCGAACCAGCCCCCAATTGGGAAACCGAAATATCCCCTTCAGCCGTGATCTCACCACCGCGGCAAATACCTGCTATGGTTATATCTTTGCCGGCATATAGATTGGTGCGGTAACATCCCTGCCCTGCTATGTAAATCGAACCGGTAGCCTCTACGGTGGCATTTTGAACATACTTAACCGTAACATCCGCTTCCGCTATTTCGGCTGATTCCTCGGCAATTCGGGTAATTTCAGCCAACATTTTTTCTATGTCGGTTAATTCATCAAGGGACTTTATGTTCAAAGGTCCCAGCCCTGTTAATTTTTCAGTCATTACGTTTATACAGTTAATTATTTCAGAACTGGGTTTATATCTAACGGACTTTAAATGACTGCTCAAGTTTGCCACTATGGCCGGCAGTTCCTTATACTTCATATCAATAAGCAATTTTATAAGGTTTCCGTCACCTTTAATATTTAAATCCCCAACAGAAAAATTGGGATTGCTTTTTAACTGTTTAATATTTTTCTTAATATTGGCTAACATTTTCAGTAACAGGTTAACTCCGGGAAGAATACGATTTAAAAAAGCCCCCTCTCCGCCGGCTGTTACCAATCCCCCTATAAGGCTTTGCCCTATAAATATACTACCCCCGGCAAAAATTTGCCCTGAATAAACATTGCCCAAGACAGTTACCCTACCGGTAGCCTGGACAATTAATCCCTCCAAAACGTTTCCGTGAATAACCACATCGCCTTTAAACCGGATATGCCCCGTGGAAATATTGACATCACCTGGAACGGTAAGCTCTGGTAACACTTTGATCAGCCTTTGTTTCCCGGCTAAAACAGGACGTCCAGCTATCACGGCCACCGCTTTCTGCCCGTTATTCACAAGGCAAGCCCCTTCGCCCACATTAATTTGAACATCTTTAGGTTCACCTACGGGTATCTCTTTCCCAGTAACCGTTACCCCTTTTTTTCCGGGAACCGGGGGGCGCTTTACAGCCAGTACAGTTCCCATTTCAACAGATTGGAACTGTCCTTTGTCCAAATAATCTATTCGTCCGGCGTCCCGCATTTCTTTTGAAATTCTCTGGTCGTTGCTAAACAGGTACTCTACATAAGCATCCTGAGGAAGAACAGGCGGTCGGCCGCGGGCTATAACTATTTTTTCCCCCGTGGGCGCTTTAAGCTCCCGCTCCAGGGCGGCAAAGTCAATTCCACTTTTAATCCCCAGTGACTCTAACTCCTCCAAGACCTCTGCAAGGTCTACCGGTGGCGGTAAAATTTCTTCAACAACTTCTTTTTTTAAAACTAGATGTTGAGATGCTTCCTGATCTGCCAACCGGTATTTCCTGTATGGCTGCCGCTGCACAGTCAGGTATGCTTCCAGTCCATCGTCGGAAATAGTAATCTCTAAATTACTTTGTGGTTTCTCCTCATCAAAGACTATTTGTAAATGTATATCTTCAGTCAACAGCACCTTGTCGCCAACTTCCATGCCGTTAACCAAAAACATAACTCCATCGCCGGGAGAAACACTGGCGTATTTACCTGTACCTTTAGGGTAACTGATAATGATTTTACCGTTTTTCACACAAACGCTTCCGTCCTGATTCTCCGTTGAAGAAATCCCCCTGTTATCGTTTATTTCAATATAATCAGTACCGGTTGATATCTGTTCGGCCCGTTCGGAATTATTGAGCGGACTTTCCAAAACCTCTTTAATCAGGTCTTCTATTTTTCTCATGGTATTTTCTCCCCTTTGACCGCAAACTCTAATTTGTGAAAAGTATTCAAGCTATTTTCAAAACAATAAATACACATGAGGTAACTACCCACATCCATAGTTATATTGGGACTGTTTTTGCTAATTTTTACTATGTCGAATATTTTTATAACCGACATACAATTTACCTTTGGATTTTTGGGATTTATATTTGTATTATCTGGACATTTTAGTTACTAACGGGTAATTGAGTTTAATTTCAAATCTGATCTGTAAGTTTTGGACATAAATAAAGCACGGTTTTTCACACCGTGCAACCAATATTGAATGTTATTGAACTTTATCCGGTTTTATCCAGATTTTTCCCGGAATTCACTGGGTTTAACGCCAACAACTTTCCTGAATACCCGGCTAAAATAAGCAACATCGGAAAAACCCACCTTTTTCGCTACCAGTCTAACAGGCAGCCTTTCTTTCTTCAATAACATCTTGGCCTTTTCGATGCGCCGGTGCGTTAAGTACTCAATAACCGTCATCCCGATTTCTTTTTTGAAAGCGCGGGAGAAATATTGAGGATTATAATGAGTTAATTCACTTATGTCCTTCAGGGTGATAGATTTATTCAGGTTATTTTCAATATATTCTTTAATCTCCTTAATGAGACGCTGAACCGAAGCTTTTTCGTTATTTGCAATCAATGCTATAATTCTATCCACACAATGTTCCAACCATTCTACCCATAACCTTTTTCCTAAATCAGTCATATCAACCAATTCATTCGTTAAGGCAGAATTGATTTGCGAAAGTTCCTCTGAATTTACATTGGCTTTGCGGGCAGCTCTTAACAGCACCGCCAGAATTTCGAGACAAAAGACTTTTTCCCAAATAAGATTCGACTCCAAACGGGGCTGGAAGTCATTAAATATATCATGAATACATATGATTGCGTCATCATGTTTCTTTCTTAAAATCATGTCTATTAATTTTTTTTCTCTGTCCAAAAGATAATTAGATAAATCTTTATAAAACTTCTCACATTCTTCAATGGTTAACAAAACCCCATTCATCCGCAGAAACTCGGCCAGATTCAAAGCATCACAGGCCTCCAGATATGATTTTCTTAACTTGGACAGATCCTTATATATTTTTCCAATGCCGATATTTAACTCAATACCTGTTTTCAGGGCAACCTGTTCCATCAATCTGTAACCGTATTTTTTTAGAACGGTGGTTGTCAATTTAGACTGTCCATATTTTTGTCCGAAAAAAACAACGATTTGGTTGGGATTCAACGGGACTGGACATAAATACAGATTTCCTTTTAACATCCCAATAATATTATGAACAATTAATTTGTCCAAATTAATGGCATGACTTGACAATACCATTAACACTCCACACTTCAAACTGACAAAAAACTCATGGAATTGGTTTCTTAACTCGTTACTGCCCGAAAAACAACCGGACAGTAAAACTTTTCGGATAAATAACTGGGTGCTTGCCAATTCTACTTTTTCCCGTTCAAACTCAAGTTCCTCTTGTTCGTTAATACCCAAAATTTCCGTTAACTTGCAGCAAACTTCCTCAAACTCCCCGGGCTGCACCGGCTTGAGCAGGTAATCAAAGGCCCCTATTCTTAAAGCTTGTCTGACATATTCAAATTCTTTATGAGCTGAGATAAAAATCACCTGGCACTGCGGCAGAAATTCTTTAATTTTTTCTGCTGTGTTCAAACCATCAAATTTCGGTATATTTATTTCCATGATAACCACATCTGGTTTGACCTTTCTTGCTTTTAACAAAGCCTCAACGCCATCTGTAGCTTCGGCCGCATAACTCAGGGGAATATTTCTTTCTTTTATAATGGTTTGAATTGTTTGACGTACCAGCTTATCACCATCGACAACCATGAGTTTATACATTGCTTTTCCACCTCCTTCTACTCGGGATAACCCTTGTTAAATTGTTTCGCCTAAATTATAAAATAATCCTAGGCCATGTTTTTGGGTTCTCTGGACAAACATCCTGACTTTGGTTCGACCGCCGAAAGGGGAGGGGGAAATTAACTACCACGCAGAATTTAACAGATGTCCGAACAGGGTCAAATGTTTTCCGAAGCGGAACCGCTGACAGGTCCATAATCAGTAAAGCACGAGGGGGCACCGGTAATAGTTCATCCTTAAGCATAGAAACCATTTGACCCGGTTCTTGGAGAAAAATGGAGAGTTTGGCGATAAACTGTGGCTGGAAACTTGGCCGTTTTTTCTTTTATCACCATAACAATTTATTATTGTTATACAGCGCTGAGTTTCGCCGAAGCAGAATCCTGAACTACTGGGTTGTTTACAGCTTGGACAGGGAACCAGTTAGGGGACAAGTCGCCGTTTTGTTCACCGAACCCCTGGTTCCGTTTATTGGATTGAAAAACATCAATCTGGAATACGGGACCTAGGCTAATAATGCTATTCCGCTCCGCAACATTAATCTTAAACCCCAATAAGTTTACCACCATGGGTGCAAACAATTTACCAATCCTCCTTCAGGAAATTTTGCCTTCCCGGGGGCAAAGAGGTTTTGGTCGCCGGCGAATCCACCCCGTCATTATCATCTACAAAACAACGGGTACCCAGGAAACAGCTTTCATCGCCGTAATTCTGGCCAAATCCCTGATTTCGCTTATCCGAATTAACCCAATCAGCCTGTAGGCTTTGACCGATATTGAAGGCAGAAGCATTTTCTATGGAATTAATTTTCACTAAAAAAATATTAATTACTATAGACGGCATTTACTTCCCCCCTGGCTATATTACCAACATATGCCGAAAACTGCAAAATCATGTCGCGTACCGGCAGGAGGTGAACAGGCTTGGATATGGAGAAATTAATGCGTTGGCGGGAATTGACGCAAAAATATCAGGGAAAAGATTTTTGGTCCGAAATATTTAGCAACCCTCATACCCAGCAAATGCTGTCATCTTTTACAGAAATGTTTGGTAACCACGCCAGACCCGGTACCTTTCCCCCCGTAGACATATATATGAATGAAAAAGAAATTTTAGTTGTTGTATCTTTACCGGGGCAGGCCAAGGAGGAAATACAATTAAGTTTGGCCGGGGACCGGCTTAGCATAACCGGTAACATACAACCCATTTATAAGAATTATACCCAGGTAATAACCGAGAGGTTTTACGGTCCCTTTCAACGTACTGTTCAGTTGCCGGAAGTTGTTGATAAAAACGGCATTGAGGCCCGTTTTGATAAAGGGCTTTTGGAAATAAAATTTCCACGTATCTGCAGAGAACAGGAAGAATTCATTCATATAAAATAAAACAAATGCAGGGATAACTATGGTATACAACATAACAAAAAGAATTAAAAACATTATCGGCATATTCTGCGTAACCTGCCATAAAGAGCAGATAAAAAATAAAATCAGGAGCCTGGAAGAACAGCTCGTCACGCTTAGGGAACAGTGTCGCAACAGACAATCTGAAAACGAACCTCCCATAATAATTGAACAGCTTTATGTAGATAAAATCATGGTGGACAAAGTAGAACTGGTAAACAATATTGGAACTTTGGGCATCAAGGAGTTAAGCGGCATCCTCAACATCGGCGCCAACTATGGTGGAAAAGCCCCCTCCAATTTAGACAAAGAAAAAGAGAAGGTCCCCGAAAAACCCGGTCGCAAACCCCAAAGACCCTGTCCAAAAAAAGACGGCGGCCCCAAGTATTCGATTAATTTTCAACCGAAAACCTGAAAACGCCTATTAATAAAGAGTTTAATAATATCCACGGGAAGTTTTTTTTTACCTCCGGCGTCTCGGTACACATATCTGTTCGCCGACCCGCAAGGCATCCGGATCTACTCCTGGGTTGGCCGCTAAAAGCGCATCCAGGCTTATGCCAAATCGGACAGCTATAGAATAAAAAGTGTCACCCCTCCTGATTTTATAAGGTCTGGTTCCGTCCGGGCACTCTGTAGGCGGTACTGCTACAGGTATGCAGATAACCTGACCCACCAGCAACCTGTCCGGGTCCACTCCTGGATTGGCTGCCAGTAAATCATCCAATGAGATATTATAGCGGCGGGCAATTGAATAGAAGGTATCCCCCGGCTTAATTGTATAGTAGTTTCCACCCGGGCAGGGCGGCACTTGGGGCCTTACAGGCACACATATCGTCTGGCCTATTTGCAAAAAATTGGGATTTACGCCCGGGTTGGCGGCAATCAGAGCCGGTACGGAGGTATTATACCGCAGGGCAATGCTGTAATAGGTATCTCCTGCTTTAATTATATAGGGCATAGTTCCCCGGGGACACCGGCGTACGAACGGGTAGTAATACATGGAAAATCACCCCTTAAACATTAGCTCAATCTAGTATATTCAAGCTAAGATAAAAGTGACATTTCGTCCCCGGTTTTTATCAGGTTGGACAGGCTTAACATTACCGCATATTTTACAGTGCAACGATTAACAAACTGATAGGTATCTACATAATATAATATAAAAATTTCAACTTTCACCGTTCTATTAACACTGTAATGAGAAACAATAAGTTGCGACTTAGCGGAGGGAGGGCTCCGGAGCAACGGTTGTTTCACCTGTAGAAAATGCAAATATGGGGGGTAAATATCATGTTCGATGAATATAATGCTCAACAGTTCTGGGGTTTCCGGCCCTGGGCCAGACCCTGGGTTGGGCCTTGGTGGGGCTTTAGGCCCTGGGTTGGGCCTTGGTGGGGTTTCAGACCCTGGTTCGGACCCTGGTCGGGCTTTAGGCCCTGGTGGTAATATCCAGGCCAGTCTATGGGAGGGGTGGGTGAGCTCTCCGCTACCACGGAGCTTTATGCTGGAGAATGGCGGCAGGGTAGGAAGGTGTCTCCGCTACCCGGGAGCTTGGTGCTGCAAACCCTTGCCGTTCAGGCAGCGTTCCCGAACTCGATGGCTTATATTGCAGTTTCGGCGGAAA